>JAUVYD010000227.1 GCA_030603265.1 Dehalococcoidia bacterium | reverse complement strand
TCCAGCAGGTCCGGCATCGATTTCATGATTGCCCCTCTGTCGGCCGCCGCGTCTGCGGGACTTCTGATGGTCGTCCCGAGCATCTTCGGCGCGTTCTACTGGAAGCGCGCCACTGCACCAGGGGCGATATCGAGCATATTGTCCGGGGCCCTGCTTGTCCTGGTGCTCCAGGTCACGGGACTCAAGCCACTGGGCTGGTGGCCCGGAGTGTGGGGGCTCATCCTGTGCGTGGTGGTGTTTGTGGTCGTGAGCCTCGTCACGCGGGCACCCAGAGATAAGGCCGAAGAGTTCATGAGCTACGCTGCCCAGAAGCTTGACTCCGGCGGTTACGTCTGATGTGCCGCGCGTGACAGAGTGCGGACTGCCTCTACGCCTGTCGGCCGACGACGCTGATCTTGGACACCTTGATGAGCGCACCGGATTCGATCTTCAGCACAACAGTCGTGTCGTCGATGCTCTCCACCGCCCCGTAGAGACCGCCGCTCGTGACTACCTTGCTTCCCTTCTTGAGGGCCAGGAGAAGTGCCTCCTGCTCCTTCTGGCGCTTCCGCTGGGGGCGAATGGTGAAGAAATACATGGCGCCGAACATGAGGACGAAGAAAAAGAGTAGTGGTAGTAGAGAAGTCAGTTCCTCTCCCATAGTTAGTGGTCCCTCCTTGCTTCAATGCAGCTATTGTAGACGAGACTGCCCTGTAGTGCCCAGGGACTGGCCTTGTCTATCGTGACTTGTACGAGTTGTCCCGTCAACCCCTCTTCACTTTCGAAGAACACGAGCTTGTCTGTCCGTGTCCTGCCGAACCACTTGCCTCTCCTCCTGCCTTGCACGAGTACGGCCTCAGTGCCGCCCACGTAGCGCTCGTTTATCTCGCCTGCAACTGCCTCCTGGAGCATTTCCACGCGATGCAATCGTGAGCGTTTCACGTCATCGGGGACCGAGTCATCGTACTTGCGGGCTGCAACCGTACCCGGGCGCGGTGAGTATGCCGCGACGTGTACCACGTCGAAGCGCAGGCGTTCGAGCGTGGAGTAGGTGTCCTCGAACTGCTGCTCCGTTTCTCCCGGAAAGCCGACGATTATGTCGACACTCAGCGAGATTCGCGGCATCGCTTCTCTGATCTCGTCCACGAGCCGGCAATAGTCCTCCACAGAGTATCCACGATTCATCTCGCGGAGGATGTCGTTGTTCCCCGACTGGAGAGCCAGATCGAGGTGCTCGCACACACTGTCGAGTTCCGCCATGGTCCTGATGAGCTTCTTGCTCATGTCCTTGGGGTGGTTCGTCAGGAAGCGAATTCGCAGCAGCCCTGGAATAGGCTGCAAGCGCATGAGAAGGTCTGCCAGATCGGGGTGGCCCGGCAGGTCGTGGCCGAAAGAGTCAACGTTCTGCCCCAGCAGCACGACCTCTCTTGTTCCGCACGAGACCAGTTCCCTCACCTCTGCTTCAATCTCTTCGACAGGACGGCTCACCTCGCGACCCCTCGTGTAGGGCACGATGCAGTACGAGCAGAAGTTGTTGCAACCCTGGATGATGGGAACGTATGTCGAGACGCCTGCTGAGCCGTCAGCGTCGATTGCCCGGGCGCAGGGAGTGTCTCCCGCGCCGTCATGCCGTAGACCGGTCGGCGCGGCAGCGCCAGGGAGCGGATGAATAGAGAGCCATTCGGAGAGTTGGTCGTAGGCCCCCGGGTCGAAAAAGAGGTCCACGTGCGGGAACCGCTTGTAGAGCGCCTTCTTGTCTCGTGCTGTGAAGCACCCGGTGACGGCGATTCGGAGGTCTTGCCGCTCTCGCTTGATGCCCTTGAGCAGCCCCAGAGTACCGATGATTCTGTTCTCTGCGCTCTGTCGCACCACGCAAGTGTTCAATATGACGAGGTCGGCGCCGTCAAGGCCGGCACCCTCCTCGTAGCCGCCAGCCGACAGCAGCCCGGCGATGCGCTGGGATTCTGCCTTGTTCATCTGGCAGCCGATTGTCCAGAGGTGATAGTGTGGCATTGGCGACTATATCTACGAGGAAGAACCATATAGTAAAGTATGGGTTCGTGGGAGGCAAACAGCCGGAAGGGAAAGACGACCGGAAAGGGCACTGGGAGCGCCTGCGCCAGAGGTTCGCTCAGGATGGGCTGGCAGGCTTTCATGACTACGAAGTGGTCGAGCTGCTCCTCACACTTGCCGGCGGCAGAGGTGACTCCAAGCCTGCAGCAAAAGAGGCCATCAGGCGCTTCAAGAGTGTGAGGGGGGTCCTCGATGCGCCTGCGGAAGGATTGCTTGAGATTGCGAACGTCGGACCGGAGCGGGCCCTTGTTATCAAGCTTGTGAAGGCGCTGGCGGAGAGGTACTACGGTGAGCGTCTCGATGAGCAGAAAATCGTGCTCGGCAACTCGCAGGCGGTCGTTGACAGCCTGAGCATCTCCATGCGTGCGCTGGACAGGGAGTGTTTTCGTGCCGTGTATCTCGATGCGCAGAACGGCCTGCTGGCTGTTGAGACCCTCTTCGAGGGAACCCTTACCTCCAGCGCGGTCTATCCACGGGAGGTTTTCAAGAAAGCTCTCAAGCACAACGCCGCAGCGGTCATCTTCGCCCACAATCACCCGTCAGGCAACATAGAGCCGAGCGACAACGACCGCCAGATAACGCGGGACCTCATCCTGGCTGCGAGCTTCATGGACATACGAGTCCTTGACCATATCGTCGTCGGCGTCAATTCCCATTTCAGCTTCGCCGACCACGGCTTGATTCGGGAGTATGGCAAGGAGGCGCTGGACTTCCAGGAGAGCAGGCGCCGTACAGAGTGACGACTCCCCGTTGGAGCTCGCGCTAGCCCCTGTCGGAGAAACAGCCCCCTTGGTATTGGTACGAAGGGAGCAGTTCGGCCATGTCGCGCTGTCGACACGCCACTCATTATCACCATTCACGGTCGAG
>JAUVYD010000036.1 GCA_030603265.1 Dehalococcoidia bacterium | reverse complement strand
AGAATAGGCTCGAGCCCAGGCCGCGTGGCAGGCATTGAATACACTGGACGGGGGCCCGCCAGCGCGGGCCCATCGTACGTCAGGGATGGCAAATCTACCGGAACTCAGAAAACAGATAGGTACTCGCCTCTCGCGGCCACTGGTCGCCGCACTCCGGCATAGCCGGGTGACTCCGAACATGCTCACGGTGGCCGGCATCGCCATCACGCTTGTTGCAGCATGGCTGGCATCCGACGGGAGGTTCTTTGCAGCGGGGATAGTTCTTTTTGTGGCTGCACTCTGCGACTTGGCCGACGGAGCACTCGCACGTGCGACAGGCCACTTCTCTTCGTTCGGCGCAATCCTGGACTCAACAAGCGACCGTGTCTCCGAAGCGCTGCTTCTCGGAGGTCTATCACTCTGGTTCGTCAAGAACGGCAACATGAACGGTGCTCTCGTTTGCTATGTCGCGCTGGTCAGCTCATTTCTGGTGAGCTATCTGCGAGCTCGAGCCGAGGGCCTTGGAATCGAGTGCTCGGTCGGTTTGTGCACGCGCCCGGAGAGGGCTATAGTATTCACGCTTGGTCTATTGACAGGCCTCGTGTTCATTGCGGTCTGCATCGTGGCATTCTTTGCGTCCGTGACCGTTATCGAGCGACTTGTCTATCTGTGGCGGAAAGGAAAGGAGACGGGAATCTGATGTCAGTCGTCGCTCTAGTTGGAGGACAGTGGGGAGACGAGGGAAAAGGCAAGGTAATTGACTCTCTTGCTGCAAAAGCCGATATGGTGGTGCGTTTCGCAGGTGGCGACAACGCGGGCCATACTACAGTGAACCCTCACGGCACCTTCAAGCTTCACCTCATTCCTTCGGGCATCTTCTACGACAACGTCGTATGCGTCATAGCGAATGGCGTCGTCGTGAATCCGGCCGTCCTCCTCCGCGAGCTCGCAGAGCTGCGAGAACACGGAGTGGAGGGCCACAATCTTGTGGTGAGCGACAGGGCACACGTGATAATGCCCTACCACACCCTCCTGGATGGCCTTGAGGAGGAGCGTAGAGGAAGTAGTGCCATCGGGACGACACGGAGAGGCATCGGCCCCGCGTTCGTGGACAAGGTCGCCCGCACAGGAATTAGGGTCGGCGATCTGCTTGATGTCGACGGATTCCGTTCAAGACTCACCAGTGTCATGGAGCAGAAGAACGCGCTGCTCACATCCATGTACGGTCATGCCGCATTGCCGCTGGACGAGATTCTCGAACAGTACGTCGACTACGGGAAACAGTTACGGCAGTACATCAGGGACACTCTTCCGCTTATCCATGATGCGATGCGGCGCGGTGACAGGATTCTGCTTGAGGGAGCTCAAGGGGCACTGCTGGACACTGATTTCGGCTCCTACCCCTTCGTTACATCATCCTCCCCGCTTTCGGGAGGGGCAACCATCGGCACGGGTATCGGCCCGACCCATATCGAAGGGGTCATCGGCGTGTTCAAGGTCTATGCCACGCGCGTTGGCGGCGGCCCGATGCCAACCGAGCTTGAAGACGAGACCGGCCACTTCATCCGGGAGAAAGCCGGAGAGTACGGAGCCACCACAGGCAGACCACGACGGTGCGGCTGGTTTGACGCCGTGGCAGGCAGATTGAGCGTCCAGGTCAACGGGATGACCGAAGTCGCCCTCACTCACCTCGATATCTTCGATGGCTTCAAGTCCATCAAGGTGTGCACCTCATACCGCATGAATGGGGAGAGCGTCACTTCGTTCCCCACCAGGATCGAGGTGCTGCAGAAATGCGAGCCCGTATACGAGGAGTTCCCGGGTTGGGACGAATGCACCGAGGAAATCGGGGACTTCTCCCTCCTTCCTCCGAACGCCCAAGAATACATTCGCACCATCAGCAGGCTGCTGGGATGTCCGGTGAGTCTGCTCTCGATAGGGCCCAAGAGAGAACAGATGATTGAGATCAGGCCCTAGAGGACCTGCTCTCGCTGCAGCCAGTCGGCTCCACAACGGTCACCTATCGGCAGGGATAGGGAGATCGATCTTGTAGCCTTTCAGAGTCGTCACTATCGTGTCGACCGTCTTATCGTCCGGCTCACACAGCGGCAAGCGAGTTCCCCCGACACGGAATCCCAAGTGATTCATCGCATACTTGAGCGGAATCGGGTTCGCAATCAGGACCAGCGCGCTGATGAGCGGGAGCAGGTGACGATGGATTGCTGCCGCCTCCTCTGTCTTGCCTGCAAGGACCTTGTTCATCATGTCCTTGACCTGCACGCCAACCAGGTGGGTCGCGACGCCAACCACTCCGTACCCCCCGAGAGCCATCAGCAGCAGGGTGTCACCATCATTGCCACTGTAGACAAGGAAGTCATCTGCAACGCCCTCGATAATCTCCGATATCTGGCGGAAGTCGGCGCTTGCCTCCTTGACTCCCACGATGTTGTCGATCTTGCTGAGCCGTATGACGGTGCCCGATGCGAGATTGCATGAGGTGCGAGAAGGCACGTTGTACATGATGCAGGGAAGACCCGTCGCGCCGGCAATGGCACTGAAGTGCCGGTAAAGGCCTTCTTGCGTCGGCTTGTTGTAGTACGGGACAACGAGAAGACACGCGTCCACTCCAACTTTCTCCGCCTCCATGGTCAGCTCGATGCTCTCTCTCGTGCTGTAGTTGCCTGTGCCGGCAACGACAGTGCCACCACTTCCGAGCTCCTGCTTCACCTCGCCAAACAGGCGCAGCTTCTCATCAACGCTCAGGGTGGGCGACTCTCCGGTTGTTCCACTCACCAACACTCCATCGCTTCCGGATTGCACGAGTGCTCGAGCAAGTTTCCTCGCCTGCGCATAGTCGACTTCTCCCCTCTCATCAAACGGGGTAACCATCGCCGTGAGCAGTCTCCCAAGTCTCTGCATATCAGGGTCTCCTCTTCTTCGACTTGATCCAGTCCCGCCTCAGTCCTTCCTCAACAATCTGGACCGCATTCAGGGCGGCTCCTTTGCGCAGGTTGTCGCACACTATCCACATGGATAGCGAATTCGAACGGGACGCATCCCGCCTGATACGTCCTACGAAGACATGATTCAGCCCACTCGCGGCCCACGGCTGTGGATAGAAGCTGACACTCGGGTCATCAAGTATCCTAACCCCCGGGGCCTGAGCCAGCACCCTCCTTGCCTCCTCCGGACCTATCGCAGAGTCGAATTCGACATTGACGGCCTGGCTCTGACCGAAGTACACCGGCACCCTGACACAGGTTGCCGCAATGCCGATGGACCCAGTCCGCAGTATCCTTCGCGTCTCTTCGACGATTCTCCACTCCTCTTTCGTGTGCCCGTCGTCCAGGAACACGTCTACCTCCGGAAGCACGTTGAACGCTATCTGATGAGAATACATATGCGGGCAGACCCTGCGTCCCTCAAGGACTCGCTTCGCCTGCGCAGTTAGTTCTTTGAGAGCCACCGCCGTGCCGCTGGACGACACAGACTCGTAGGTGCTGACGACTATTCTCTTGATTGGATTCACCTTGTGGAGCGGGTAGAGTGCCACCACCAGTTGAATCGCGGAGCAACCGGGGTTCCCAATGACTCCCTTGTGATGCGCTATGTCGTCGGCATTCACTTCCGGCACAACCATGGGAACAGATTGGTCGGAGACAAACACGCCGCTATCATCGACGACAACCACACCTTCCTGCACGGCGGATGGAATGAATCGACGGCTTGCGTCAGCTCCGTCGCAGAAGAATGCGACATCGACGTTACGGAAGGAATCCGACCTCACCTCCTCCACCTCAATCCGCTGATGCCTGAAGAAGAATTCGGATGAACGACTTCGCTCGCTATCCAACAGCCTCAACGAGGCCACGGGAAACTGTCGCTCCTCCAGTACCTTGAGAAGCTCCTGCCCGACAAGCCCTTCGGCGCCGATTATGGCGATGTCGACAGCGTCCATAGCTCCTACAGGCCAAGCAGTTGGTCAAGACCCAGCACGAGTCCGGTCCTCTTCACGGCCTCTTTCACAGCGAGGATAACGCCCGGCATGTACGATTCACGGCTTGTCGCGTCATGACGCAGGAGCAATGTCTGGCTGTTGCCCCCGAATAGCACTTCCTGTGAAGCCATCATGCCAGGCATCCGAACGCTATGGATTGCGATGCCACTGACCTCTCCCCCTCTTGCCCCGGCAAGCATTTCCTTCTCCGTGGAAGGATACTTGAACCGGGATCCTCGTGCTTCCGCCATCAGCCTCGCGGTCGCGATAGCCGTTCCAGAAGGCGCGTCGAGCTTCTTATCGTGATGCATCTCGATTATCTCGGCATTCTCGAAGAATCTCGAGGCCGTCTTGGCGAGATGCATGAGGAGCACTGCGCCGAGGGAGAAGTTCGGGGCCACGATAGCCGAGACCTCGTGTTCGTCACATAGGCTCCGTATCTCGTCCAGGTCCGCCTCAGACAACCCGGTTGTCCCGATGACCATGTTGACCTTCAGTGGCAGTGCGATGCGCGTGGATTCCATGGCCACCTGAGCACGGGTGAAATCAACAACGACGTCAGGGCACGCCTTCTCGATAAGGGCCCCCAGGTTGGAGGAGAAGGGAATAAGGTCGGGCGTCTCCGGAGCGGGCAAATAGGGCTGGGGCGCCTTCTCTTCTACGGCTCCCACGAGCCGCAACCCGGAATCCGCCAGGACAGCGCGGGCCACCTCCTGCCCCATCCTGCCCAGAGCACCATTGACCACGACACGTATCAGCGCCATAGAACCCCCCGAACAACCAATCACTGCCTGCGGGGCAGGCTACCTGTCGCGTCCAGAGAAACGACTGGGACCACTCTGCGAGCGGGGAGGTCGCTCACGTGACCGCTCGGGCGGGCGAGAAGGTCTCGCCGAGCCCCCTCCTCCCATCTGTCGAGGCTCAGAGTCCTCCCGCGCCCCGGGTAGGGCTGCCCTGCGGGACAGGTTGATCCGCCCCAGGCTGTCAATCTCGATGACCTTGACGGTCACTTCGTCGCCCAGGTCCACTTCGTCCTTGACAGTAGGAACCCTGTGGTCCGCGAGTTCGCTGATGTGCACGAGACCTTCCTTCCCGGGAAGAATCTCAACCATAGCTCCGAAGTCAAAAATACGAGTTACCTTCCCCGTGAATATGTCGCCCAGCTTCGCCTCACGGGTCAGGTCTCCAACCATCTTGATGGCGCGCTGTGTGCTTTCTTCATTCGAAGAGCCAATCATGACTCTGCCGTCATTCTTCACGTCTATGGTGGCCTTCGTCTCCTCGATAATGGCGCGGATGTTGCGGCCGCCTGGCCCGATGAGCGCCCCGATCTTCTCTACGTCAATCCTGAGTTCAATGACCCGCGGAGCGAATGGACTCAGCTCCGGTCTGCTTGCGCTGATTGTTTCGGCCATCTTGCTCAGAATCGACAGCCGCGCTCCACGTGCCTGGCCAAGCGCCTCGCCGAGGATGCCCGGGTCAATACCCTGTAGCTTGATGTCGAGCTGCAGCGCAGTAATGCCTTCAGCCGTCCCCGCAACCTTGAAGTCCATATCGCCGAGGGCATCTTCCATGCCCTCTATGTCCGTCAGAATGACGCGGGCTCCGTCCTCTCCACTGATTACGCCCATGGCTATACCCGCCACCGGAGCCTTTATGGGCACACCGGCATCCATCAGGGAAAGAGTCGAGCCGCACACGCTCGCCATTGAAGAACTGCCATTCGAACTGAGTATCTCAGACACGAGTCGCACCGTATACGGGAACTCTTCCTCCGAAGGTAGAACGGGCGATATCGCCTTTTCCACAAGCGCACCGTGCCCGATCTCCCTGCGACCAGGCATCCGCAAACGCTTCACCTCCCCGGTGGAGAACGGAGGGAAATTGTAGTGATGCATGAACCGCTTGGTGTCAGCGAGTCCGAGGCCATCCAGCAACTGCTCCTGTCTCTCAGACCCCAGGGTCGTTATGGTGAGAGCCTGTGTCTGCCCCCGCGTGAACAGGCCGGAACCGTGTACGCACGGTAGCAGGCCGACTTCGGTCGTGATAGGTCGAATCTCATCGTATCTGCGGCCATCAACATGCTGCTGAGTGCGCAATACGTGCTCACGAACGTGCTTCCTGAGCTCGGACTGATACACATAGACGACTTCGTCCTCGGGATAGGTTTCCGCCCATCTACTCAGTACCTGCGCCTTCAGCGCCTCGAGCGCATCGGACCTGCTCGCCTTGCCGGTCTGCTCAAGCGCACCCGAGAGCTTCTCCTTGAGTAGCGCTGCAACATCAGCCACGAGGTCCTCAGCCAACTCACGAGAAGAGACGGCGGCCTTCTCCACACCGCACGCGGCCGTCATTTCATCCTGAAGGCCGATAATCTCAATATTGGCCTGGTGTCCGAACTGTATCGCCTCCAGCACGATCTCTTCGCTGACCTCGCTCGCGCTAGCCTCCACCATGACAACCGCATCGCGGGTACTCCCCACAACGATATTGAGAAGGCTTTCAGGGACAAGGGCCATGCTCGGGTTGAGCACCAGTTCGCCATCGACATAGCCGACGTGTACGGCAGAAACCGGGCCCGCAAAAGGAATATGCGACATGGAGAGTGCAGCGGACGCTCCGATGAGAGCACAGGTGTCGGGATTGTTCTCCTTGTCCGCAGACAGCACCGTTGCAACGACCTGAGTTTCCCTGCCAAAGCGCTTGGACAGGAGAGGCCTCAGGCAGCGGTCAACGACGCGGCAGGTGAGTGTTGCGTCCTCAGTGGGTCGCCCCTCACGCCTGATGAAACTCCCGGGAATCTTGCCCGCAGCATAGAGCTTCTCCTCGTAGTCCACCGTCAAAGGAACGAAGTCCATCCCTCCGACGGCCTCTGAGGCAGCGCAGACGGTAACGAGAACAATGGAATCACCGTAGCGGACCAGCACGGACGCATCTGCCTGTTGGGCAAGCCGGCCGGTTTCAAGACTGAGTGTGCGCCCGGCGACCGAGCACTGTACCAGATGTGACATCCCTACCTCCTCAAGCCCAGCCTGCCAACCAGAGAGCGGTACCGCTCGCTGTCAATCCTGTCGAGATATGACAGCAACCGGCGACGTCGACCAGCCAGTCTCACAAGAGCTCGCCGAGTATTGTGGTCATGCTTGTTTGCTTCCAGATGTGCGGTCAGGGCTTTGATTCTCTGCGACAGGATTGCCACCTGCACGTCAACAGAGCCCGTATCGCCGTCCTTCAGCGCATACTGATTGATTGTTTCTTTCTTCTTGTTTTCCACCTGCGACATAATGGCCGATTATAGCACAGGCCTACCTGCATTGACCACACAGAGCCAGCCCACTATAATCACATCCAAAGGCCCTTCATGCACGAGAGCTGCGGCATCTTCGGTGTCTTCGCCCCCGGTCTAGACATAGCGCGACTAGTGTTCTTTGCGCTGTTCGCGCTACAGCACCGTGGGCAGGAATGTGCTGGCATCGCTGTCACCGATGGCGATGACCTGGAAGTCCACGCCAACCCGGGCCTCGTCTCACAGGTTTTCGATGAAGACGACCTGGCAGCACTTGGAGGGTTCGCGGGCATCGGCCACACCTGCTATTCCACCAGCGGTTCCCGTCAGCCCGCGACTCCGCAGCCGATTGTGGAGCGCAACGGCCCCTGGAGATTGGCAATCTCGCACAATGGAAACATCACGAACTCGGTCGCCCTTCGACATGAACTCGAGGAGGGAGGACTGACCTTCCACTCCGACAGTGACGCGGAGGTAATCGCCAAGCTGATTCTCGTGTCACGCGGGGCCACGTGGCAGGAGAAGTTGTCACACGCTGTGAAGCGCCTCCAGGGGGCCTATTCCATGGTGCTGCTGACTCCGGAGATGCTCATTGCGGCCCGCGACCCGATGGGAGTGCGACCGCTTTGCCTCGGCTCCCTGAATGGCGGCTGGGTCGTCGCCTCAGAGAGCTGTGCCCTGGACCACATAGGCGCGGACTATCACCGCGACATTCTCCCAGGCGAACTCCTCTTCCTGGAGTCCAACCAGTCATCCCTCGTCCAGCCGAGGAACGGCAGACGCGCCTTCTGCGTCTTCGAGCATATCTACTTCGCCAGGCCGGATAGCACCATCGAGGGCCGCCTCGTATACCAGGCCCGCCTGGCGATGGGGGCAAGGTTGGCACAGGAACACCCTGTGGATGCTGACATCGTCGTCGGAGTACCCGATTCCGCCACGGCGGCAGCCATCGGCTATGCACATGCCGCTGGTATCCCCTATCGAGAAGGCCTCCTGAAGAACCGCTACGTCGGCCGGACGTTTATCGCCCCGGACCAGCGCCTGCGGGACCTTCACGTGCAACTCAAGTTCAACCCTCTGGCCAGCCTCATCAAAGACAAGCGTCTTATCGTCGTGGACGACAGCATAGTCCGAGGCACAACAACCCCCCGCGTCGTGAGTCTGCTGCGGCAGGCGGGTGCACGCGAAGTCCACCTCAGGATATGCGCTCCACCTCTCCGCCATCCATGTCCCCTCGGAGTTGACATGGCATCGGAGTGGGAACTCATAGCATCGAGAATGAGTGTGCTGGAAATCAGGGACTACCTCGGAGCCGACTCACTCGGGTATTCGAGCCTTGACGGGCTGGTAGCGTCAGTCGGTCTGCCCAGAGACTTCCTCTGCCTCGCTTGCTTCAACGGGGACTACCCCCTGCCGGTACAGATAGCGCTATCCGGACTGGCAACCGAGAAGTGACATGAATTCAGATCGAAAGCGGAATCACCCGGCCCATTCCTACGCGGCCGCAGGAGTCGACGTGGAGAACGCCGATTCGGTCAAGGCCCAAATCCAGCAGTCACTGGGCACAACGCTTGACAGCCGGACTCTGGGAGTCGGTTCTTTCGGCTCCCTGTTCCACCTCAAGGACTACGAGGACCCCGTTCTCGTCTCCAGTTGTGACGGAGTAGGCACGAAGCTGAAGATTGCCGCGCTGCTCGGCCGAAACCAGAGCGTGGGACATGACATCGTGAACCACTGCATCAACGACATCCTGTGCTCCGGCGCGATGCCTCTCTTCTTCCTCGACTACGTGGCAATGGACAGGTTGGACTCAGCTCAGGTGGC
>JAUVYD010000224.1 GCA_030603265.1 Dehalococcoidia bacterium | reverse complement strand
CAGAGGGCCTCCACGTAGTTGTAGTACGGATAGTCCTGCACAAACTCGCGCGTGCCGCCATCCGTGCGAGTCATGGTGGCATGAGCGCTGCAGTGCATCTCCCCCTCAGGCGGATTGCCATCCGAGTCCTTGCTGAAGACTATCTCGCCGATGCTGGCAACGTAGTAGCTATCGGGCAGGTAAGGCAGCGCCGTTCCCAGCAGTAAGACCAGGCCGGGCACCTCAATCTGCCTGACAGGGACCCTGTCAACGGAGACCGCATGGTTGCCTGGGTAGTCCCAGGCAGCCACCTCGAAACAGATCTCGTTCGGCTCTCCCAACGGATATGGCCCGCGCTCAAAGCGGTAGCTGCGCTCGCGCGGGTAGCCACTGTCCCAGAAATAGCTCGCGATGAGCTCAGGCTCGGTCCGGCGTCCGTCGGCATAGCGGCCCCACCCATATATCTCCACCTTCTGAATCATGTGGTCGTCCTCGATGGACACGTTGAAGGTGATAACGTCAGTGCCTCCAGGAAGCGAGGGTGAGTGAGTAATCTCGACGGACGGCGGCTCGGTCTCCACGGGGAGGAATGTGAAATCGGCGTCCGTGACAGGCTCGAGCCCCGAGGTGACGACCACTTCCCGGTAGTAGGGGCTCCAATCGCCATGCCACACCGGCGTCTCGGGCTCGTCGGAGTGGAAGACAGGGGTCAGCGTCCACTCGCCCGGACTGAGGCAGCCGCTGCTGTAGAAAGTGAGCCGGCCGCCGCTCAAGCCGGCGAAGCGTTGTTCAACATCGATGAGTTTCCCGTCCACAGCGACGCGCCTCGCTCCCTGTGGCTGGCGCGTGAGCGGGTCGAAGGTCATCCGCAACTCGAAGCGCTCAGCCTGTATCTTGAGCGTGCTCACATCGTACGGGAAGCCGTAGATACGCCCGCCGATGACAGGGCAGGGCTCGGGCACGGGCTCCCGCGGTATCCCCGGGCCTGCCTCCTCCGCGAGGACACCACCACCGATGCCCGGATAGCGCCCCGTGAAGACGAGCGAGGACCGTGGCACGGGAGGCCCTGATGCGGCACCGGGGGCCACAGCCGGCATGACGGCGTCGTCGATGTCCTCTTCTTCGTCGGTCGGGAGCATGCTGCCGTCAGGAAACCGAAGGGCGCCATCATCGGTCTTCCCGAAGGCAGGGGCCTTGCCCTGCGCAGCCCGTATCCAGTCCTCCAGATCGTCCGGAGAGGGCAGCGGCTCGCCGCGCTCCTTACCCCCGGACGCGATCCAATCGAGCCTAATCTCGTCGTAGAGCATGCGCTGCACGCTCTCGTCTGCGATTGCGACCGACTGAAGCGCAGCAAGCGAACCCATGCCGAGCGCCTCCAGGCGGTCGAGGTGGCAATCAGGCAGGCCCGGTATGGCCCACTCTATCTCCGCCCTCCCTATCTGTCTCAGCAGGCGCTCGGGGTCGATGCCCGTTCTGAAGCTGAGGTCGATGAAGGCAGCCACGCTGCCCACGCTCTCGAGGAGGTCGCCGGGTGTACTGATGCCGTGCTCCTCGAGCGTCAGCTCCGCGATGGAGCTGCCGAACCTGGACCCGATGATGGCCAGGTCCTTGAAATCGACCACGCCGTCCTCGTTCGGGTCCCAGGGAACACGCGACGTTCCCGTCCGGCCGCCGTAGTGAGCTGCGATGACCGCCACGTCACCCACACCGACCTCACCATCGCCATCGACGTCGCTGTCCTGCGGCAACGGAGGTACAGGGCCCGCCCTCGCGGCCGCCGCAGCGCCCTCGCTGAAGCAATACCTGTATATCTCCTTCTCCGCGTCAATGACATCGCACACGATGGGAGCCCCGTTGTCATCAAGGCAGAACTCAAGACCCCGCGCGTAGCCCTCACTTTTCTCGAGGCATTCGCACTCGGGAGGGCACTCGGTCGGCGGCGGTTGAGGCGTGCACTCACACGTGCGCGTCAGGCAGTTGTTGTCCTCGTCCTCTTCCGCGACATCGTTCCGGTTGTCCGCGCAGACGGTCACCTTGAGCGCCTCGCAGGCATCCCACGAGAACTCATCGAACCAACCCTCCAGCGTTGCGCCCGGCGCAAGCTCTCGCGCCTCGCTCTGCAGGGCCGCAGGAGAACTCTCGACGATGAGTTCAGTGACGTGACCCGCAGGGGCCTGAGCAGCACCGTCGTTCTTGAGCACGTAGCCTATTCGGTGATTGTCCCAGTCGCAGAGGACCTCGGCGACCACGAGATCGGGCCGCGCGCCCGCGGCCGGCTCCAGTTCTTCGCTTCGACAGTTGTTGTCCTCGTCCTCTTCCGCAATGGAATCAGTAGAGTCCGCACACACTTCGACGGTGACTGCCCCGGTGATATCCCAGGTCAGCAGGTACACCGAGCTTCCACCCGGCTCCTCGATGCCACCGTCCGAGATCGAGGTCGGGGATCTCAAGTCAAAGACGCCCTTCGGGCTGCCATCGAAGCTCACAGAGGCGACTGCAGCCCAGCCCTGCGGCAACGCAGCATCGCCGTAGTTGCGCACCGTGACCTGCAGCTTGCCACCGGGACCGGTCTCGATGCGCTTGACACGCAGGTCCGGGAGCTCCGCCTCCTCAGCCACAACGCGGGCCTCGGCCCAGGCTGCCCAGTCCTGGCCCGAGCTGTTGCCCGCATTCACGTAGAGTATGAAGTGTCCCGTCTTTCCGGCCAGCGAGGAGAGGTCTTTCGTGGCCACGTCGAGCTTGCCGTCATAGGTGGCCCCTATGCCAAGCAGCGTGCTGCGCGTCTGGCCCTCTTCGAACTGGACCTGAAAAAGGACGCCGTCCGTGCCTGTGGCCCCGTTGTAGAAGCCGACCTTCAGGTGCAACTCCGAGCCGTCCGGCACCGTAACAGAGGGATACCGGCCCTGTATCCAGCCGTTGCTGACCCACTGCGGGTGTGTCAGGAGAGACTTCGATGGCGTGCTGCCATCCTCCAGTGCGA
>JAUVYD010000138.1 GCA_030603265.1 Dehalococcoidia bacterium | reverse complement strand
GTCGAGGTTGTGAATGCCGATAGCCGCCAGGTGTATCGTCACATGGACATCGGCACAAGCAAGCCCTCGAAAGAAGACAGGGCGCGAGTCCAGCACCATCTAATCGACGTTGCGAGTCCGGACGAGGATTTCTCTCTGGCGACGTACCTCCATCTGGCGAAGGATGCAGTCGCGACAGTTGCCGCGCGCGGTCGTATCCCCTTGATTGTCGGCGGCACAGGGCTGTATCTCTGGTCGCTTGTCGAGGGATGGCAAGTACCCGAAGTGCCTCCGGATCATGACTACCGGAGGTCGATCGAGGAGCTTGCCGGCACACAGGGGAGCGCCTCTGTTCATGCCGAATTGGCGCGCATCGACCCGGTCGCCGCAGCGCGAATCCATCCCCACAACCTGCGAAGAGTGATTCGCGCGCTCGAGCTGTTCCGTGCGACCGGCACACTGCCATCGCAGTTGCTATGGCGCAAGGCGTCTGTGCCGGCGGGCAGTGTCATCATTGGAGTTGGACTCGACAGAGCATGTCTGTTTGCCAGGGCGGATGCCCGTGTTGATAGAATGATAGGGCAGGGTTTCCCTGAGGAGGTGAGATCTCTCCTCAACATGGGCTTCAGCCCGTCGTTGCCTGCGATGACGAGCATCGGTTACAGGGAGATGGTAGAGCACGTGCTGGGAAGGATTGACCTGGAGGCTGCAGTGGCGCAAATCAAACGCGAGACGAGACGACTGATACGCAGGCAGCATGCCTGGTTCCGCCCCGCGGACGAGCGTATCACGTGGCTCGACTACGGGAGTCCAGCTGCTGCACTTGATGATGCCGCACGAATCATTGAAGGAGTGACACGATGAAGTTCACCAAGTACCATGGCGCGGGGAATGACTTCGTTGTCGTGGATGCCCGCGCCTCGGAGCTTGTGTGGGGCCTCCTGGCGCCAAGGCTATGCGACCGTCACTTCGGTGTGGGAGCCGACGGCGCCATTCTTGTCACGCCCACGACGGGCTCCGCCCCCAAGATGCGCATGTTCAATCCGGATGGGTCGGAGGCGGAGGCCTGTGGCAATGGCTTGCGCTGCTTCGTCAAGTTCGTACTGGACCACGGACTGGTCAGCGCAGACGAGTTTGATGTTGAGACACTGGCCGGCACGCGGCATGCGACCGCGTTCCGGGACGAGCATGGCAATGTGAATGCAGCCGAGGTCTCGATGGGCGTGCCCCGCTTCGAGCCGACTGAAATCCCCGCTCAACTCCCCGGACAGAAGGGGCCCATCCTCGGGTTGGCCGTCAGCGCCGGCGGACGCCCGGTCTCGGTGAACCTGGTGTCGATGGGAAACCCGCACGCCGTGGCGTTCATCACGGAAGATGTAGCCGACTATCCACTCGGAACGGTGGGACCTGCCATGGAGACGCACGACGTCTTCCCTGCACGTATCAACTTCGAGGTGGCAAGAGTGCTAGGACGCAGGGATATCGAGGCGCGTGTGTGGGAACGTGGGGCAGGCGAGACCCTTGCGTGCGGCTCCGGAGCCTGCGCCATCGCAGTAGCGGCCCGCTTGCTGGGCTACTGCGACCGTGAGGTGAACGTCCATCTGCCCGGGGGCGTGCTGGCCGTGACATTGCCCGAAGGTGATGAGGAGGTCTTGTTGCGAGGGCCTGTGGAGCAGGTCTTCGTTGGCGACTGGTCGGACCCACATCAAAGGAGTAGTGACTATGCAGTTCGCGAAGAGGCTTGAC
The DNA here is from genome assembly GCA_030603265.1 of Dehalococcoidia bacterium. Lineage (GTDB taxonomy): Bacteria > Chloroflexota > Dehalococcoidia > GIF9 > AB-539-J10 > SKVJ01. The sequence continues at coordinate 3,201 of JAUVYD010000138.1, read as the reverse complement.
CGTCTTCCCCCGTACCTTTTTGTCGATATCAACCGGCGCATCGCCGGTCTGCGGGCCAGTGGCATCGACATTGTTACGTTCGCCATAGGCGACCCCGACTTGCCGACGCCTTCGCATATCATCGAGAGGATATGCAGCGAAGCCCATGTGCCGGCCAACCATAGATACCCCGAGACCGAAGGACTCCCGGAGCTGCACGAGGCGATTGCCGACTGGTACAAGCGTAGGTTCGATGTCGACCTGGATCCGAGCACTGAGGTCCTGCCTCTCATCGGCTCCAAGGAGGGCATCGGGCACATCGCGCTCTGCTTCGTGGAAGCCAGCCGCCTTGTACTCATCCCCGATCCCGGCTATCCCGTCTATTCGATGAGCACCATGATTGCCGGTGGCAGCCCGTACTTCGTGCCACTGACCGAGGAGCGTGACTTCCTGCCCGACCTGGATGAGATACCGGAGTCTGTCGCGTCCAAGGCTACGATGATGTGGCTCAACTATCCCAACAACCCGACAGGTGCAGGAGCGCCCCTCGACTTCTTCGAGAAGGCGGTGCAGTTCGCCCGCAAGCACGACATCTTCGTGTGTCACGACGCGCCCTACACAGAGGTCTACTTCGATGGAAAGAAGCCTCCCAGTTTCCTGCAGGCGAGCGGCGCCAAGGACGTGGGAGTGGAGTTCCATTCGCTCTCCAAGACGTACCACATGACAGGCTGGCGTATCGGCATGGTCGTCGGCAACAAGGACGCAATCCGCGCCCTCTTCACGGTCAAATCGAACCTCGACTCCGGCATTCCGCAGGCCATCCAGCTTGCCGCCGTCGAGGCACTGAGGGGCTCACAGGCTGTTGTGAGCGAACACAATGGTATTCTGCAGCGGCGCAGGGACCGGCTCCTGAAGGTGCTGGCGGAAATCGGCCTGCATGCGCGCGTGCCCGACGGCGGCTTCTTCATCTGGGCGAAGGTGCCGGAGGGATACACCAGCGTTGACCTGACACGTGAGCTACTGGAGCAGGTCCATGTAGCGGTCACTCCAGGCATAGGCTATGGAGCACGGGGCGAGAACTACATACGCTTCTCCATAACTCTGGCGGATGACCGCCTGGAGGAAGGCATCAAACGCCTCTCCGGCTGGCGCAGAGGTGCTCAATAAAGGGGCAACTGTACTCTACCGGCTCAGAGCCCGAGCGGGCTCTGCTCGTGGCCGTGCAGCCTCAGCGCTCGAGAGATGAGTGGGTGAGCGCCGATTCGCTGGCAGAACTTGGTCGCCTGGCGAAGACGGCCGGCGCCGACGTGGTTGGTGTTGAATCCCAACGCATGACCAGGCCATCAGGGACACACTACGTCGGGCGTGGCAAGTTGGACGAGATTGTCGCTCTACAAGCTTCTCTGGACTTCAATTTGCTGATATGTGATGACGAACTGTCACCCCGTCAACAGCGTGCCCTTGAAGAGAAGGTCGGGACGCGAGTTATCGACCGGACCGCGCTCATACTCGACATCTTCGCCAAACAGGCCAGCACCCGCGAGGGCAAGCTTCAGGTGGAGCTTGCGCAGCACCGCTACCTTCTTCCCCGACTCATCGGGCGATGGGAGCATCTTGAGCGCCTGGGTGGCGGCATAGGGACACGGGGACCGGGCGAATCGCAGCTCGAAACTGACCGCCGGCTCATCCGGCAACACATAGGGCGCCTCGAGGCAGACCTGGAGACTGTGCGCCGCCACAGAGATGTCTACAGGAGTCGCAGGCGCAAGGGAGGCGTGCCTCTCGTTGCCCTCGTCGGCTACACGAACGCCGGCAAGAGCACTCTCTTCAATGCAATCAGCAATGCGGAAGTGGAGGTCGAGGACAAGCTCTTTTCGACCCTGGACCCGGTCACACGCAGGATTCGCCTGTCCGACGGCACGAACCTCCTAATGACGGACACCGTCGGATTCATCCACAAGCTCCCTCCCTCCATCATCGCTGCCTTCCGGACCACGCTCGAGGAGCTTCACGAGGCCGACCTCCTACTGCACGTGGTCGACATAACACACGCCGACGCCGCCAAGCAGCATGGCACGGTTGAGTACATCCTCTCGAACATGGGGCTGCAGGACAAGCCCGTAGTCACAGCACTCAACAAAGTCGATCTGGTTGAACAGGGTGTTTCGGATACTGACCTGAGTTCTGCCGGTGAGCGACTGAATCTGACACGATCGGACTTCGTGTTGGTCTCAGCCGTAACAGGGGTGGGAATTCCCACGTTGCTCGAGCGCATTGCGAGTGCACTCGGCCGCCCGGGTGCCACCGGCGCTGTGTGACTGGCAGCAGGACGGGCCACAGCAACGGTCTGTGCCAAACCCAGGTGGGCCGGGATGGGCTTTCAGGTCTGAATCGGCTACAATGGCGTCGCAAGACGTGGACTACGTAGAGGTTCTTTCCCGGCTCATCGAGATAGATACGAGCGGGGCCGATGGGGAAGGCTGCCGCGAGGCTATGGCTTTCCTGGCGCCGCGATTCGGCTCCGCGGGGCTGGACCCGCTTCGCGTCGAGATTCCTTCAGAGGCTGCTGCTGGGCGCGAGGGCAGAATGGCTCTTGTCTGCCACCGCCGCCAGCAGGGGAAAGACCGACTGCTCATCTACACCCACATCGACGTTGTCCCTGCGGAAGGATGGGACGCCTTCAAGTCACGACGAGCCGACGGGCGGGTATTCGGGCGGGGGGCGGCTGACATGAAAGGCGCCGTGGCTGCTCTACTGGAGGCGCTATGGAGAGTGCGCGACCTTCCTCTCGCATACGACCTGTCGGTTCTCGTTACCATGGATGAGGAAACCAACCAGTCCTCTCAGCTTGAGTATCTGACGCCCACTCTGGATCCCGGCCCCCGGCCACATGTACTCAGCATGGATGCGGGCTTCGGCTACGTGTCTATCGCAAATCTGGGGCTGCTGCAACTCGATGTGGCCGTACACGGCGAGTCCGTCCACTCCGGGCTGGCGCACCTCGGGAGGAACGCGGTTGAGGGCGCCGGCCGCCTCATTGGTGCGTTGTTGTCACTGCAGCAGACCGTGGTTCAGAGGCGTTCTTTGTTGAGGACCCATCCTGACACAGGACTCGATGTGATGGAGCCACGTCTGAACGTGAATCGCGTCGAGGGAGGACTGGCGCGAAACGTCGTGCCGGATTCGTGTGTGTTCGTGGTGGACAGGCGCCTGCTGCCGAGT
>JAUVYD010000033.1 GCA_030603265.1 Dehalococcoidia bacterium | reverse complement strand
GTGCAGGATGAGCGAGGCCTCGTCCTCCCCTCGGGAGGGTGCCGAACAAAGGATGCAGTCCTCGTCTTTGGACCGGCGGATGTATTCGATGCGCCAGGGCGCCCAGATCTGGCCCGGGGCCTCTCTTGTCGTGGAATCGTCCATCTGAGCCCTAGTCCAGGTAGTCCTTGAGCTTGCGGCTCCTGCTGGGATGCCGCAGCTTGCGCAGCGCCTTTGCCTCTATCTGTCGGATGCGTTCTCTCGTAACGTTGAACTCCTGTCCGACTTCCTCCAGGGTTCTTGCACGGCCGTCCTTCAGCCCGAAACGGAGCTGCAGGACTCGCTTTTCCCTCGGTGTGAGTTCGTCCAGGACTCTGTCCAGTTGCTCTTTGAGAAGCTCCTGCGTGGCCACCTCGGCGGGTGCGGGACTCGTGCGGTCTTCAACGAAGTCCCCCAATCGCGTGTCTCCATCTTCGCCAATAGGGGTCTCCAGAGATATCGGCTCGTGATGGAAGAGGTCCATGACCTCCTCAACCCTGTCGGAGTTCATGCTGAGCCTGTCCCCGATTTCTGCGTAACTCGGCTCGCGCTTCAACTCCTGGCTGAGCTGGCGAGTGGTGCGGAGTAGCCGGTTCATCGTCTCCACCATGTGCACCGGTATGCGTATCGTCCGGGCCTGATCGGCAATCGCCCTCGTGATGCCCTGTCTTATCCACCACGTCGCATAGGTGCTGAACTTGTAGCCCTTTCGGTGCCGGAACTTCTCGACCGCGCGCATCAGGCCGATGTTTCCTTCCTGGATGAGGTCAAGCAGCGACATGCCGTGGCCGATATACTTCTTCGCAATGCTGACCACGAGCCTCAGATTGGCCTGCGTGAGGTGTTTCTCAGACCTGCGTGCGGCACGCTTCACGTCATCGTAATGCTGGCGGAACTCGTCCTCGTAGGGCTCCAGAACCTGAATCAGGCTCTCCTCTGCCACCATTTCGCGAAGTCGTTCGATGGGTTCCTGTTGCAGCAACTCCAACGCGCGAGGCGGTAGCACACTGCTGTTGACGGAGAGGCCCACGATGGCCTCTTCTGCCGCGGGTGACGGCCTGTTTGTTTGCTCCTCGACTGCAGCGACCACCGGCGGCTTGATTTCATTGTCGATTGCAGCTCGAACCTCGGCTATCTGTAGCAGTTCGCCGAAGCTTGCCCCCTCCTCCAGCCCCAGATGCTCGCGGATAATCTGGAGGATATGGTACGCCCTGACCAATCTCACGATGAGGTCGGCAGTGAGGTCTACGGCTGGAAGCTGCGTCCGGTACTTCTTGCAGTAGGAGTCCTCGAGCTTGGACAGGTGTCGCCGCCGTTCAATGTTCCCCGAGAGTTGACGCTCCTGTGCAGCAATGAGCAAGGGCACCTGTCCGATTTCCCTGAGGTACATGCGGACCGAGTCGTCTATGACCTCGTGGTCCTCAAGAGAGATCGTCGGCTTGATGTCATCCCCGACAAGGGTTATGCCGGGCTCGTAGGGCACCTCTCTCTCGTGCTGGTCGGTTGTTTCTTCTGACTCCTCCTCCTCCTCGCCCTCAACGGCCGTTTGTACCGTATCATCGTGGCGGTCGGCTTTCGAGTCACGTAGCGTGTCCATGTCTAGCCTCTCTTGGCAGGTCCTCTGCGTCCCTGCCGAAGGAATATCTCGTGGAGTTCCCTGGTTGACTGGATTCCTGTCTGGTCAAGAGCGGCAAGTTCAGCCTCGACACCCTCCTGCTGCCTCTCGCGATTCAACGTTGTCTCCATCGCGAAATGAAGGCGTTTGGAGAGTCGTTCTTGGAGGAGCAGAATGCAGTCACTGAGGGTGAGGCTCCGGGTTTTCTCGTCTCTGGGGATGCCAGCCGGAAATGGCTCCGACAGCAAGTAGTCTAGATGTTCCCGGAGGCTCGCGTCAAGTTGACTGCGGAGTTCGTTCAGGTCTTCCGTCGAACACCACGCCTCATAGACGTGGCGGTTCTCGGTGGCCTCGAAATGTTCTGCAGTGAGTCCGTCAGCGGACGGGCGCAGCTGCGGGTTCGTGAGCAGAAGGCAGAGGCAGTACTCTTCTGTTGCACTCGTACCGACCCTGCGCGGGCGCTGCCCCTGCTCCGGCTTCCCTGCCGACCGGCTGGGGCGCCGGCGACGTTCAATCTCGCTCAGTTCAGCCATGAGACTACGTTCCGGAATCTCCAGCGCGCGACTCAAGCGTGAGTAGAAGCCGGAACGTTCCATCGGGTCTTCAAGTTCCGCAATGACTGGTTCGCACAGAGCGATGAGCTCCCTCTTGCCTCGTGCCGTTGTAGTATCAACCGAGTGAACGAGTGTATCCACGTAGAAGTCGACGTACGGGGTTGCCTTCTCGACCAGTTGCGCCCATATCTCGGGGGACTCCGCGATGATTTCGTCGGGGTCCTTGCCCGCGGGCAGCACAATCACGCGTATATCCGCATCAAGAATGGACCTGGAAGCCGGTCTTCCCCTGGCCCCCATCTCGGGGACAGTCCTCTGTCCGAAAGCATCACGAAACCTGCCTGTCGTTTCCCTGATGGTCCTCATCGCGGCAGCTCGGCCGGCCTCGTCGGCGTCAAGTGCCAGGTACACGTTCTTGGTGATGTGCGAAAGCGTTGAAGCTTGCCGCTCTGTGAGAGAGGTCCCCATCGGAGCGACGGCGTTTTCCCAGCCGTGCTGATGGGCCTGAAGTACGTCGGTGTAGCCCTCGACAAGGATGATCCGGTTCGCACGGCGCGCCGCGACGCGCGCCCGATGGATACCGTAGAGCACGCTGCTCTTGTCGAATATGCGTGTCTGAGGGGAATTGACGTACTTGGGCTGCAGGTCGCCGAACGCCCGGGCGCCGAATCCGACCACCTTGCCCTGCGCGTCGCAGATGGGAAACATGATCCTGTCGCGGAACCTGTCATACGAGCTCCCGTCCTCGCGCTGCACAAGCAATCCCGCCTCAACGAGTTCCGTCTCTGAATAGCCACGAGAGGACAGCAAATCCTTCAGTGCAGTCCATCCGTCGAGGCTGTATCCGAGCCTGAAGCCCGAGATCGTCTCTCCCGCGATGTTCCGGTGGGCCAGGTAGTCCCGTGCCCTGGCCCCCGCCTCTGAGCTGACGAGGAGGTTGTGGTAGTACTCTGCTGCGGCCTCTACAGCCGCGAGCAGTCTCTCTTTCGCTTCGTCTCGCTCTATGTCCTGCGCCGATTTCCTTTCTATCTGAACGCCGGCGCGCTGAGCCAGCATCTCGAGAGCTTCCTTGAAGTCGACGCCTTCTTTCTTCATCATGAAGGAGAAGGCGTCTCCCCCTTCGCCGCACGCGCCGAAGCAGCGCCATGTCTGTCTATCGGGAAAGACGAAGAAGGAAGCGTGTTTCTCAGCGTGGAAGGGGCATAGTCCCTTGTAGTTCTTGCCGGCCTTGGATAGCGGAGTGTACTCGGACACCAGCGCCACGATGTCGATACGCTCTTTCACATCCGAGATGGTGCTCATGTGCTGGCAAGACTGCGCTACTGCCTGTGAGAACGTGTCAGCAGTGTGGCGCGGATTTCATGACAGGCATCAGGATAGCACGCCGCACGCCTCGCGGGCGACAACCACCAAGGGAACACCGGGGTTGTGTGGGCTAGCTGTCCACGAGTCCAAGCATCTCCAGCTCAGCCACACGGATGCGGGTTTGCAGGACAACGTCCGAGTTCAGTGATATTGAGTCAATACCACACTTCACAAGGTATTCAGCAAACCCCGGGAAGTCGCTTGGCGCCTGTCCGCAGATGCCGACCTTTCGTGGCGGCTTGTGGCTGCGCGCGAACTCGATGGTCTGCTTGATCACTCGCATCACGGCCTCGTCCCTCTCGTCGGAAATCTTGGACAGTGCCTCGGAGTCTCTGTCGATGCCCAGCATGAGTTGCGTCAGGTCGTTAGAGCCTATGCTGAATCCGTCGAACACTTCGGCGAACTGATCTGCGAGGGTCACGTTCGACGGGACCTCGCACATCATGTATACCTCCAAGCCGTTCTCTCCCTGCACCAGGCCGAAGCCCCGCATGACTTCAATCACCCGCCGGCCTTCCTCTGGCGTGCGGCAGAATGGGACCATGACCTTGACGTTGGTCAGCCCCATGTCGTTGCGAACGCGCTTGATGGCGGCACACTCCATGCCGAAGGCGGGCTTGAATCGCTCGTCGTAGTAGCGTGACGCACCACGCCAGCCGATCATTGGGTTGCTCTCCACCGGTTCGTAGAGGTAGCCGCCGACGAGGTTGGCGTACTCGTTCGTCTTGAAGTCGGAAAACCGGACAATCACGTCGTTCGGGTAGAAGCCGGCCGCGATCTTCGCGATGCCCATCGCAAGGTTATCCACATAGAACTGGGACTTGTCGTGGTATCCTTGGGTCTTCTTGTCGATTGCACGCACGACACGTGCGATGCGCGGGTCGCCCGCGGCCCGCTCCTTCAGATGGTCATACTGGATGAGCGCCATCGGGTGAATGCCGATATAGGAGTTGATGATGAACTCCTCTCTCGCCAGCCCCACGCCATCGTTGGGAATCTGCCCCTTGATGAACGCCTCGTCGGGGATGCCGACATTCATCATGATCTGTGTCCTGGGGCGGGGAACACTGTCGAGCGCGACCTCATCGATGCGGTATTTGAGCATCCCCGAATAGACCTTGCCGCGTCCTTCCGAGCAGTCAATTGTAACGGCGTCTGCCTTGGCGAGCGTGCGCGTTCCCGTGCTCGTGCCGATGACGCATGGAACGCCAAGCTCTCGGCTGACGATGGCTGCATGGCACGTTCTACCTCCCTGATTCGTGACGATTGCTCCGGCTATCTTCATGATTGGCTCCCAGTCGGGGTCCGTCATGTCGGTAACCAGCACCTCTCCCTCCTCGAAGCCGGCAATCTCGGAGGCGTCTGCTATCACGTGGACCCTTCCCTGGCCTATCTTCATGCCCACGGACTCGCCGGTAAGGAGGAGTCTGCCCGGCTCCTCAAGGATGTAGGTGGTGAGAACCGCGCTGGCCCGGCGGGCGTGCACGGTTTCCGGCCGCGCTTGCAGCACGAACAGCCCTCCGGTCAAGCCGTCCTTGGCCCACTCGATGTCCATAGGCTTGCCGTAGTGCTCTTCGATGATACAGGCCCACCGCGCAAGCTGGAGAATCTCATCGTCATTGAGGATGAACCGACGTCGGTCGCTAAGTGCAACCGTGGCTTGTCGCGTGCCGCGTCCCGTCGAGCGGTAGACCAGCTTCTTCGCCTTGGTGCCCAGGCTCCGCTCGATGATGGCGTGGTATCCCTGGCGTAACGTTGGCTTGAACACGTAGAACTGATCCGGGTTTACCGTTCCCTGGACCACGTTCTCTCCAAGGCCGTACGCTCCCGTAATGTACACGGCATCTCTGAATCCCGACTCGGTGTCGATCGAGAACATCACGCCCGAGCACGCGAGATCGGAACGCGCCATTTTCTGTACGCCCACTGACAGGTAGACGTCGAAATGGTCGAAGCCCTTGTCTTCACGGTACGAAATCGCGCGGTTGGTGAACAGCGACGCGAAGCACGCGCGAACCCTGTCTAGAAGCTCCTTCGGTCCCCTGACGTTCAGATACGTCTCTTGCTGTCCGGCAAAGGACGCGTCAGGCAGGTCCTCAGCCGTCGCGCTGCTTCTGACCGCAACATCTACCTCGCTGCCGTACTCTTCCTGCATGGAAGCATATGCCTGGATGATCTCCTGCTCGAGCGTCGTGGGGAGTGGGGCATCCGTGATTATCCGTCGTACACGTGCCCCACGGGAGGCAAGCCCACGCATGTCATGCGTGTCCAAGTCGCTCAGGATGTTCCTGATTTGCCGGTCCAGCCCGGCTTCCTGGACGAAGTAGCGATATCCCTCGGCGGTCACGGCGAACCCGGACGGCACTCTCACGCCCTTGGTGCTGAGCGCGCGGAGCATCTCGCCGAGGGAGGCGTTCTTTCCACCGACAATCCCAACATCGGTGATTCCAACTTCATCAAGTCGCTTGATGTAGTCCATACACGTGGTCCCCCTTCGTGGTAGTGTGGCGTCTCGGGAAGACGTGAGACGGGACTGTGCGAAGCGGAACACCAATCATACCTCAGGCACCTGGAGGGGGCAACGAAAGCGTTAGTGCCGGACGTGCGGATTGCTGCGGCGACACGCCCCTGTGCTATGATTAGACCAGCTATTCTTGCGTTGTGGTCGGGTACGCCAGAGAGGTGACGAAATGGTCGAGATGACGATCGACAGCATCAGAGTCAGCTTGATGAACTACCAGCGGGTGGTCATCTTGAAGGAGAAGTACTCCACCCGGTATCTACCCATCTGGATTGGCCCTGCGGAGGCGGATGCAATTGCAGTCAAACTGCAGAACGTGGAATTGGCCCGGCCTCTGACTCACGACCTGCTCCAATCTGTCATCACATCGCTCGGGGCGAAGCCTGAATACGTTGTCGTCAACGACCTGCAGAAGGACACTTTCTACGCCAAGCTTGCGCTGAGTGCGAGCGGTGAGGAGATCGAGGTCGACTCGCGGCCCAGCGATGCGCTTGCCCTGGCGGTGAGAGCCGAAGTGCCCATCTATGCCGAGGAATCGGTGCTGTCGAAGGCGGGCATCACGCTCGACGAGGACACCGGCAAGCCGGTGACCGAGGGCAAAGTCGATGAGATGGAGATGGAGGGCCTCTCTGCATTCAAGGACTTCATCAGCACTCTGGACCTGGAAGACTTCAAGAGACGCAAGTCGTGAGTGCGGGGCAGCATCGAGACTCGCCGGCCTGTCGAGTGCTTCGGTTCTTTCATTGCAGTTCTCCGTCACGCATACTTGCATAACGCAGGTTTGAGTCGAGTTGCCGCCGCGTTGGTGCTGTGATGTGCGGCTGAGGGCGAGCCACAGACACAACGGGCGCGAAGGGGGCAGTCGTTGAGGGATGTGGTCGGATTGAGAGTGGCATGGGCCGGTACGGGCGTGGTGGAGTCTGCTGACCGTTCATCCTGCATTGTGGGCGCCCCCTAGAGAACGATGGTGTCCATGCGCAAACTGCTATCTGTCGTGGGCGTGGTCGCGGTGATTCTCGCCGTGGCGAGCTTCGTGGGTGGTGGTGTGGGGTCCATGATAGCCGGCAGGCAGCCCATGGCGATTCTGGCTGTGGGAACACCGCATCTGGAGCTTCCCGCGGGACGTCCGTTCGGCGCTCTGCCTGTCACCAACACGCTTCTGGCATCCTGGCTCACGGGGGTCTCACTCATCGCGTTTTTCGCTCTGGCCGCACGTAGAGTTCGGCTTGTGCCGACGGGTCTCCAGAACCTGGCGGAGCTCATATGCGAGTATGCCATGGGGTTCATCGAGGGTCTCGTCGGCAAGGAGAACGAGAAGCGTTTCTTCCCCATTGTCGTGACTGTCTTTCTGTTCGTGCTGTTCAACGCGTGGCTGAGTCTCCTACCCGGCTTCGAGTCCTTGAAGCTGAACGGAGTGCCTCTTCTTCGCTGTGCGAGTACCGACATCAATGTTCCGCTCATGCTCGCGCTTCTCTGTGTCATATCCATCGAGTACTGGGGATTCAGGGCTCGCGGACTGTCGTACTTGAAGACGTTCTTCGACTTCGACCGACATGGAGTGCTGTCCCCGTTTGTGGGAGCCATGGAAGTGCTGGGCCATTCTGTGCGGGTCGTGAGCTTCACATTTCGTCTCTTCGGCAACATGCTGGCCGGGGTCGTGCTCACCGGAGTGGCGCTCTTTCTTGTACCGTTAGTGGTACCATCTCTGTTCTATGCACTGGAGGCCTTGTTTGGCATTGTCCAGGCACTCATCTTTGCGGGACTCACCGCCATATTCGGCTACGTGGCAGTGAGTTCCGCGTAGTAATAGTCTCTAACTGCCTGAAGTGCAAGGAGGGCGCAACATGGAGATATCCGCTGAGACAGCCAAGCTACTGGCCGTCGGCCTGAGTATGGGTATCGGCACTATAGGGCCCAGCATTGCCATTGCCATGATCGGGAAGGCAGCGATGAACGCTCTCGGTCGAAATCCTGAGGCGAGGGGCCCAATCAGCATGAATATGGTCCTTGCGATTGCGTTCGCTGAGGCTGTGGCGATATATGTGCTGATTATCGCCATACTGCTGATTTTCGTCGTCTGACGATCCTGCGGAGGGAGTTGGAGCCAATGGGAATAGGCTTGGATCTGCCAATGTTTGTTGGACAGCTCGTCAGCTTCCTGATATTGGTTGCCGCGCTCTCTTACTTCGGCTACAGGCCGATAAGGCGAGTGCTGGAAGAGCGGTCACGTCGCATTCGTGACAGCGTGGAGGAGACGGAGAGCGCTCGCTCCGAGTGCGAACGCGTACGAGCAGAGGCCGAGCAGGAACTGAAGGACGCACGTCTGGAGGCGCATCGAATCCTGCTTGAGGCGGGTGTGACCCGTGACCGCTTGCTGGAGGAGGCCCGCTCAGAGGCGAGAGAGGAAGCGCGTGCCATCGCCGAGGAGTCAAGGACTCAGCTTGAGGACCAGCGGAGGGTCATTGTGGAGGAACTGCGACGGGAGTTTGCGGACGCGGCGATTTCGACGGCCGAGGCGATTGTTGTGGAGAACCTCGATACTGAGCGTCATCGCAGGCTCATCCAGCGGGCGCTGGAGGAACGACTGCCGTTGGAACCGGGGCGTTGACGGACGTGTCTATCTCAAGGATAGCCGGGTTCTATGCACGGCGTGCGTTCGAGCTTGCTGCAGGTGCCAGGCAGCTCGAGAAATGGCGGAGCGATTTGCATGCCCTGGCGGCTATCCCTCAGGACGAGATTGTCCGGTACTGCATGTCGATCGAGGACGGAAGCTCGGATATGAGCGAGGCGCCCGCCGGAGAGCACTATGGCAATGTGCTGCCTGAGGTCATCGACTTCGCAAGCCTGCTGGCCCGGCACGGCAACCTCAGCATGCTTGGCGATGTCGCTCGGGAGTACTCGATACTGCTGGACGAGCATCGCGGCGTGCGGGTTGCCGGAGTCGTGACGGCGATACCTCTCGACGCGGAAACAAGGCGGTTGGTTGAGAAGCGGCTGCGCGACATGACGAGCGCGGACTTCGTACTCGATGCGAGGGTCGATCCTGCCATCATTGGAGGCATCGTGCTGAAGGTTGGCGACAGAGTGATTGACCGCAGTCTGCGAGCAAGGCTGCAATCGCTGCGAGACGCGGTTCT
>JAUVYD010000091.1 GCA_030603265.1 Dehalococcoidia bacterium | reverse complement strand
CATACGCTCGCCGACAAGCTTCTGCAGTGCGAGAAGGACTGCCACGTAGGGGAGGGCGACCATTACTCCGAGCACGAGGTACGTGAGCGTTCGCCTGGCGACCTGGGGGATGTCCAGCAGTCTGTACTCCAGAAGTGCGACGCTGCAGATGATGCAGAAGACCAGGCTTGCCCATATACCTGCCGGGGGCAAGTTCGTGCTGATGTCGAGTATGGCCCCGATGGCGGGAATGACCGTCGCGACTGCGAGGTAGAGAAGGCACGTCTTCTCCTCATGCGAGGACGTGACCCTGTATCTGCGGAGGAGCATTCGGACGCCCGCAAGGAGCACGATGATGCCGGCCGCGCCGGCAGGCATCGCGAGCACTCCGGGGACCGGGGCGTAGCCGTAGTCCTCCACGCGCAAGTCCTTCATGATAAGTCCCGCCGGCGTTGCTATTGCGGCGAGGACCAGGAAGACGTAGCCTGCGGAGAGCAAGCGCCGCCCGCCCGGGGTGTTCGTGTACACGAGAGAGAAGTGATAGAAGAAGAGGAACATCATGTAGATTGCGATGGGGGTCCATCGATTCCAGGCTAGTGCCCGCGCAGGGTCCGGGCTGAGGCGCATTCCGAGCACTGCAGCGCCCCAGAGGATGAGGCCTGCGAGCATGCCGATGAACAGCGAGCGGCTGCGGGCTGGAGGCGCCCATTTGAGCACGAGGGCAATTAGCGCCAGTCCCACGATGATGACGACCACCGGGGGCAAGGTGTAGGCGAGTTCCAGGGAGTTCGTCACTCGTTCTTCTCGTTCCCCCTTCCTGCTGCGAGCAGCATGCGCATGACGTCCTCGGACGGGTTGACGTGTGGCGGTTTGAGGTGCGCCAGGTCGGCGCCGGCCTTGCGCTGATTCTCCATGTAACGTTGGAAGCTGCCTGCTGGAAGCAGAGTGGCCCTCACCGGCTGGAGCCCGAGATAGGACTCGAGGTCGCGGTAATCCACGTCGATCAGCTTCAGATGCTCGTCCACGAGAGCTGCCACGTGCTCCGGCGTGGTCTCCTCCTTGAGCTCGATATGGAGGCGAAGGTACGCCTGTTCACCAGCATACTCCTTGCAGGCGGTCCAGTCAGCATACTTCAGGCCCGTGTTGGCTATGGCCTGCCAGAGCGTCCTCTCGTCGAGCCGGGCGAGCGCGGCGAGATCGATGGTCTCGCCAACTCTCCGCTGGAATTGCATATGCGGCAGTCGAACGCCCGTCTCTTCGTCCTGCAGTCCGGTGAACTTCACGAGGTCCTTCATCCTGTAACGCAGAAGCGGCATGCCGTAGAGCTGTGTCATCACTACTTCGTAGAGCTTGCCTTCCTGTACCTGGTCGTAGAGCACAGTGGCGGGCTGGTAGTTCTCATCCCTCTGCCATTTGAGGACTTCATCGTAGGGGATGAACTCGTAGAAAGCGATATCCGGGAGGAAGTAGAGACCCTTCTTGTTCCAGCCCTGGATGGCCACGAGGAATCCCTCCGCGCACGTGTAGAACTCGTAGGGCTCGCTGCCCCAGTAGCGGGTGATGGCGTCCTTGTAGATGGCCGTGTCCACGCCGCCGGTCGCAATCGCCTTCGAGGGCCAGAGGTCCTTTGGAAGGATGGGGCGGTGTTCCCTGCGCGCCCTGGTTTTCGCGCGGAGGAGCCGGAAGAGGACGTTGGGGTGCAGCATCGAAGGAGAGAACCGAGTGGAACGGGCCTGCTCCTCGAACTGCTCGCCCACCTTCACGAGCACGCTCGCGATGGCGCCGATGACGTCAACTCCATCCCTGAGCGCCATCTGGAATCCTGCGCCAACCCGCTCCTGGAAGGTCAGGCGTGCTGCAGACTCCTCCGGAGGCATGGGCCGAAACGAGAAGTGCCGTGTGAAGGTATCGAACAGCCAGCCGGACGTGTATGGCTTGGGAGGCAGGATCAGGAGGAAGCGGAAGCCAGGAGCGAAGTTGATCTTGCCTCGTTCCCTCGTGGTGGCGAGCGTCATCGAGGAGAGGCATGACTTGGCCACCCTGTCCATGAAATCGGCGCTGTGAGGAAACCACTTGAATTTCCCCATGCGGCCCGAGGAGTGGCACCAGAGCTCCGGCTTGAATGCCAGGACATCCTCCCTCTGTTCGCTCAGGAAGGGCTCGTAGTCGTCGTACGTCGTCAGAGGCACGAGAGCACGAAACTCATCCATGGTGGTGGGCTTCCTGCTGCCCATTATCTTCCGGCCGAGGGCGCTGGGCCACACCCTGTCAATCTCGTCGAGCAGCAGTTGCTCCTGGATCTCCATGAACTCCCGCACGCTGAGGTCCAGGAAGCCGCAGTAGCGCTTCCAGAGTTCCTGTGGGGTGAGCTTGTCGAAGTACTCGTCTTCAGGCCGCATGTGTCTGTCCTCCTGCGTTCTTGACTCCGCTGACGAGGTGGTCCCGGTAGACGGGATCGGTCTCGATGATACACTCCCGAGCTCCGAGGGGCTGCAGCAATGGCTCAAGTTGCCCCGCGGCAAAGATGACAGGCCTCGGCCTGAGCATGAGGGGCAGGTATATGAGGCCGCCCAGGAGCAGTGCCGTGACGCCTCGCACCCGCCCGGCGGAGGCGCCGTCCGGCCCTCTGCTGCGCAGGCCGTGGGCAAGAAGGCCGGCGCCGAGGCCGAGGCCTTCACTCCGCGCGGGGAAGCTGATGACGAAATGGCCGCCGGGCCTCAGGACTCTCATCATCTCCGCTGTGGCCTTCGCCGGGTCCCGGAGGAAGTCGGTCACGTGGTAGCAGAGGACCCTGTCGAAGCAGGCGTCGCGGAAGGCGAGCTGCTGCGCGTCCACCAGGGCGAATGCCGTGCCCTGTCCTTCTCCCGCCGGTTTCCTGCGTGCGCGCGCCAGTGCCGCAGGTGAGATATCAACGCCCACGATGTCCAACTCCGGCGCTCGTGCGCGAAGAGAGGTCAGTTCATTGCCTGTGCCCAGGCCGACGCAGAGAACCCTGTGCCGGCCCTCGGCGCGCAGACGTGCAGCCATCTCCTTCTGCGAGTCCACGTACCGTGACAGGTGGGCGGTCGTGGAATCGTAGAGAGGACTGTAGACGGTGTCGAAATACGCGCGTGCCAAGTGCTGCCACAACGACATACACTAACTGTATAACAGGGGAGGAGCAGTCAGGCCGTCGGTAAAGGGCCGAAAATGCTGTAGGTGTTTGTCCTACAGCTGTGTCAGGCAGCTGAGACTGAAGCTGAGAGGGGGCCTTCGACCAGTCTCCACTCTGTGTTGGGAGGCTGCACTGGACTCGTCCAGGCATGACGCCGACGGGCGCCAGGATTGCGTGGGGGCGCCCGTCAGGGAATGGAGATGATGTCGAGCATCGCGAGTCCCTTGAGAATCATGCTCACCGCGATTGAGGCGAGCAGAAGGCTGAACACGCGCGAGATGGCGCGGAGGCCCCCCTGCCCCATGAGCTTCAGGATGCGGAAGCTCGAGAGACAGATGAGCCACGCCAGCAGGACGTTCGCCATGAATGCCGCGAGGACGATGGAGAGCGGCTGCTGTGCTGCCAGGAGGAGCAGCGTCGTGATGGTGGCGGGACCGGCGAGCAGCGGCGTCCCGATGGGGACAATGGCGACCATCTCCTCCTTTGCGGCATCGACCATCCGCCCCAGAGTCATGTTGCGGATGGATTGCACGAGCAGGATGAGGCCGCCGGCTATGGCGAAGGAGCCCACAGAGATGCCCATCAACGTGAGGACCAGTTGACCGAAGAAGAGGAAGACGAGCCCGACCAGCAGCGCTGTCAGCACGGCGACGTGCACCATCTTCCGGCGCGCTTTCACCGTGAGTCCCTCGCTCAGCGAGATGATGAAGGGAGGGAGAGCCAGCGCGTCGATGGCTATGAAGAGCGGCACGAAGGCGAGTGTGAAGATTCGCAGCCACTCCGACATGCCGCGATACTATGGGAACGGGGGCAGAGTGTCAACCTGCTGTCGCACGTTCGCGCCCCCGATGTCCACCCGGAGGCAGACCTTCACTCCTGTCGATTGCGCAGCTACACGAAAGGCAGCAGTCGCCCCGGGTTCAGCACCAGCAGCGTCTGAATCTGCTCCTGCGTCATCCCCTTCTGTCGCATCAGCGGCACCACGTTGTTCAGGATGTGCGCGTAGCCGGGGCCGCCGTAGCGGCAGAGGCGCGACTTGAAGCAGTGGTCGTGCGACACGAGCAACTGGCTGATGAACCCCTCTTCGATGAGGGCGATGAGCTGATTGAGGCGCTCGGCGTCGTTTGGCAGGTCCGCCCTCCTCGGGTCGTCCTCGGAGTACACCATCCTGATGTTCTCCGGCATCCATCCCTCGTAGGAGAACATGTCGTACTCCAGGAAGCAGCCCGACTTCGCGAGCCTCACGCGGTCCTCGTGGTAGAAGACCGTCCGGTCGATATGGCTCGTGACCACACGCGTGACGTCCGCCCCTGCTTTGTCGAGGAACTCGACCACCTCGAAAGGAGAGTTGGGACTACGCCCTGAGTGGATGTTGATGAAGGCTCCCGTCTCCTTCTGCGCGATGGCAGCGGCACGGAGGAAGACCTTCTCTGCCGCGGTGAGCGGCCACCCCTTGATGCCGATCTCGCCGATGACGCCTGCCCGGATGCCGGTATCTCCCACTCCAACTGCGATGTCGCGCACTATGTCGCGCGCAATCTCCTCCTCACCCATCTTGAGTCCGGCTGGCAGGGATTCCTCAACGTAGTAGCCGGCGCCCATGACGATATTGAGGCCGGTGGCGCGAGAGATGCGGGTGAGCGCGAGGGGGTCGCGAGCAATGCCGACGTTCGTCATGTCGACGAGCGTCGAGCCGCCGGCGAGCCTGTAGCGGGTTAGCTCCTCCACGGCCATCTTCTCATCGAGCAGTTGCACGTTGTCCCTGCTGTGGTACGGGTGGTAGCGGACGTACCAGAGGTTGTCATAACTCAGTGGTTCGCGCGCGATTTGCCTGCCGGTGGCTGTCTGCGGCTCCACGAACCAGATACTCATGTCGATGAGGCAGTGCTCGTGCGGCAGCGTGATGCCCAGGTCCCCGGGCTCGACAGGGCCAAGTACCGTCTGTGCCTTTCCGACCATGTTCGCAATGCTCATGCTGATCCTCCCAAATCTGCGAAGCTCGTTTTCAGGCGACCGGAATGGCCAGGTCGGCGGGGCGCCTGCCCGAGAGGACAAGCTGAGGTGCGTGCCTGGTCATGACCTCGCGTATGATGTCGGCCATCTTGACCTTCTCACGGACGAACCCTGCGTGCCAGCTCTCCTCCACCCAGGGCTTGTAGATGTCCGGCTCTGACTTCCCCGGCTCAATCTTGAAATAGCAGGGCGACGCGACGCGCGCTATCTCCGGTGTCTCCATGACCCTGAACTCGCCGCCCATCGAGTCGACTATCGCCACGTACACATCCAGGGTCATGCCGACGGCCTTCCTGATGGCGGCCAGGATGGGCAGGGAGACATCCGACGAAGGGTTGAATGTGTCTGCCCCGAGCGACTCGACGACGCGCGCGCCAGCGGGGCTGCAGTGCCCCGCGAAGACCGAGCACTTGAACACGGTCTCCTTCGGCACGAACCCCTGCTCACGCATCTTATTGACGATTGACAACACGCCCTCGTCGTAGACGAGGAAGCCCCGGATGCCTGCCTCGATGTTCCTCATCATGTCGGCGAGCCAGTAGGAGACGTTGTCGGAGCCGCGGAGCCGCGCGCCCCACATGGCCCCTTCCCAGGTGGACATCTCCTTGGAGCCGACGTCCCAGGCCTTGCGGTGGCCGATGGCCATGATAATCTCGATACCCTCGTCGTGCGCCATCTGCGCCATTGCGCGGAGTTCGGCCATATCGAGGAACGTGGAGCCTCCGACTGTCGCGATGGCCCTGTGGACGGGGATGTCCCGCTTCCTGGCCTCGTCTATCATCGCCTCCATCGTGGAGGCCCGCTCAACGCCGGATATCTCGACTCTCCAGTGGGTGCCGTCAGGGAAGGTCAAGGGCGAGTCCGGCAGCTCCCAGAGGTCGCGGCCGGGTATGCCCATCGACTCCATGAAATCGCGTATCTCCCTCAGTGTGCTCATCGGCTGGTCTCCTTTTCCGGCCGGGCGCCCGGCTCCGGCTGCAGCAGCGGTGACTCATTGTAGGGTGAGGGAATCGCTGCCTGCAACAGAGGGGTTCGTCGGATACGAACATTGACAGTCACAATGAGCACGGCCACAATGCTTGACTACATGGGATATCGCGCGACCACATAAGTTCCTCCGGTCCGCGGAATCGGGTCCTCACGGAACCCTCTAGCCGGCATCGGTATCGGGCTGCCGGCCTGAGAGGGCGGGCAACTTCTCCTCCGGAAACCTATTGCTCAAACGGCGCTACCCGGTTCGGGGCACGGCCTGCCCTGCAAGTCTGCTCAGCGAGGAGTCCTGTTCAAAGACCTATGGGAATCGCCGGAAGACGATGACATGCTGGAGCCTCTTGCCTGACCGGTATTGCTTTTGCGAGG
>JAUVYD010000211.1 GCA_030603265.1 Dehalococcoidia bacterium | reverse complement strand
CAAGGTGTCGTTCAGGTGGCCCGGGGACACAGCCGAACACGTGCTGATAGAAGCCGGCAAGTCGGCGCCAATCCCTGGCGACGATATTGGTATGGCTGTAGCGTGCTTTCACAGGTGGCTCACCTCCTCATTGGGAAGACGGGACAACATGCAGCGGTTCAAGCATGAACAAGTCCGGACTGCGCAGTTGCGTTGGGCTCTGGCGGCCCCGCCAACCTCCCGTGCTCCTTGCCTCAGATCATGGCGTATCCATGTCGGATTGCGCGAGTGCCGACACGGGTTCACCCGTGAAGCCAGGGGTACAACAGGCGGAACCTTTGAACTGGCGTTCGGCCTTACCACCTGGCATAGAGGTCAGAGATGCTGTGGCGGTTCCTGCCGTGAAAGCCGCAAGGACCCGAGCAGAAGCAGGCCGGCAACCAGGTAGGGCAAACCCATCACTGACCAGACAAGGAGATGATATCGCCCGGCACAAATGCCTATGTGGATGCCCAGCCCGACAGCGGTTCCGATCAGGAGTATGCCGGCGAGTCGCTCTCTCCACCAGGATGCGACGCAACCAGCCAGTGCAAGCAGTCCAAGCACGGCCATCGTAGCTCCCTCAATCGTGATTGGCCCGATGCCATCGTTGATAGCTGAGCCAATCAACATGACCAGGAAGTACGTCGCTCCAACCGATGCAATTGCCCGTGCCGTCCATCTCATTGGCTTCACTAGACGATGCTCGCCCCTCTGTGACATTGGCTCCATCCCTCCACCGGAGTCGTTGGCATCCACGAATAGTGCAGACAATCCCATCCTACGCTCATTACTGAAACGAATGAAATATGATGACAGCCGGGCCAGAGTCCTTCATCATCTGCAAGTACCGCGAGCGGAAGAGCGGCAAGGGAAATCCGAGTGCTGCCGATAACGACACAAAGTGGAGCTGAGGGGACTCGAACCCCTGACCTCCTCCGTGCAAAGGAGGCGCTCTCCCATCTGAGCTACAGCCCCTCGGAAAGCAAGTTTGTATTATAGCATGTCACCTGCGAGCCGAAGGGCCGCGATTTCGGCGACCCCTCTCCTCAAACACGGCGATGCCACCGTGTCACGGGAATCACACGCGGCGGACGAGGCCGCAGTGCCGCTCCGTGCGACCACCTCAACGCACTCGTGTCCGTCCATCGGTCAGACATGAACGGCGCCGACAGAAAGGCCAATGCACCACCGGACAACGTGACCTGTCGCCCCGGGGCGAAAGAGCAGTTGCATGCAGAATGAGTGTGCGGACACGGCGGGCATCATTGTGTCGCCGCCCATCGAAGATGGAGTGGAACAAGCTGCGGAGGCTGACGGCCCACGCATACACAGGCCGGCTCTGTTCTGGCCTTTCCAGTCCTGCGTGCTATCATTGCGGCTTATGAATCAAAGCAGACATCATCGGTGGTGCGAATGGGTGGCGTAACGCTTCCACTCGCATTCGGTCTTGGCATAGCCTCCTTTGCATCCCCGTGCGTTGTACCACTCGTGCCGGTGTACTTCGCCAACATCGCGGGGCTCTCGGTGCTGAGCGACCAGCCCCCCTCGCGTCGCCACATCCTCACAAATACGATCCTCTTCGTGCTGGGCTTCTCCATCGTGTTCATACTGATGGGCACAGTCATCAACGCGCTCCTCGGGGGCATCTCCATTGAGGTCAAACAGCGTGTCGCGGGAGGCCTGCTGATACTGTTCGGCGTGCTCCTCTTCGCCGCCACAAAGATACCCCAGCTCAACTACCAGCGCCGCCTCGGAACGGACAAGGCAAAAGGTACAGGATACGTCCGCTCACTCCTTCTTGGCGCGGTTTTTTCGATAGGGTGGACACCTTGCATCGGGCCGATCATCGGGGGAGTTCTTGCCATGGCGTCCTATGGAGGGAACATGGTGGAGGCACTCCTTCCGCTGACTGCGTACAGCCTCGGCCTGGGCCTGCCCTTCATAGCCATGGGGGCACTTCTGGGCACGGCAAAGGCATCCATCGCCCTGCGCTGGATGACCCGGCACGCATATCTCGCGACTGCCTTTGGCTCGATAGTCCTGATAGTCGTCGGTGTTCTGATGTTCTTCGGCGTGATATGAGCACCCATTTTGAAAGGAAGAGGTTGAGAATGAATACTGGAATACGTGCGGCCGCACTGCCCGCAGTGCTGACGGCCAGCATACTGCTCGTGATGCTTGCCGCCGGCGGCTGCTCCGATGACAGCGCCCCTGCGACGTCCCCCGAGGACCTCGGCCTTCAGGAGATCTCGGTCGAGGCACCGGATTTCACCCTCGAGACGATGAACGGGGGGCAGGTGACACTCTCGGCGCTGAGAGGAACCCCTGTCCTCATCAACTTCTGGGCGCTGAAGTGTACACCGTGCCTCCACGAGATGCCATTCCTTGACGCCGCCGCTGCCATGTACGATGGAGAGGCAATCGTCATGGCAATCAGCATCCGCGACAGTGCCTCAAGGGTTCGAGAATACTTCGGCGACAGCCAACTAAGCATGATTGTCCCGCTGGATGTGGATGCCCACGCAGCCAGCAGCTACTCCGTTGGGTTCACGCCGACGACTTTCCTGATTGATTCGCAGGGGATAGTGCGGTATGTTAAGGTGGGTCCATTCGCAGACGAGAGCCAGGTCATCGCATCAATAGAGCTGGTTCTCCCGGAGGCATGACATGTCCGTGAAAATCGTCACCGACAGCACTGCAGACCTTCCACCAGAGGTGGCCCAGGAATTCGGAATCACCGTCGTCCCGCTCCATATCCACTTCGGCGAGGAGACATACGAGGACGGGGTCGACATCTCGAAGGAGGAGTTCTACCGGCGACTCACAAGCGAGAAGCAGCTCCCGAAGACGTCGGCTCCTTCCGCAGGGACCTTCACAGAGACGTACGAGCGACTGGCAGGAGAAACCAACGAGATACTCTCCGTACACATCTCCCACAAGCTAAGCGCAACGTACAATTCGGCAACAATGGGGAAGGACGGGGTAACGGCCAACTGCCGGATTTCCGTCATCGACAGCCTCACGACGTCCGTGGGCCTCGCACTTCTGGCTATCAGGGCGGCGCAGTTGGCGCGCGATGGGGCAGCCCTCGACCAAGTGACGGCGGACGTCGAAGCCGCGCTTCTGCGAACTCAGTACTTCGGGGCGCTGGAC
>JAUVYD010000104.1 GCA_030603265.1 Dehalococcoidia bacterium | reverse complement strand
TCTGAACCCAAAGAAGGTTCACCACTACACTCCGGGCTTCTGCGCCAGAGCGCTAGCGGAGCTATATGCCCTGCACCCAACGCTGCGGATTGTCTTCTGCGCCAACCGGAAGGCAGCCAATGAGTGGACACGGCATTTCTTTGCGGTGCTGTGGGAACTGGAGCAGGGGAATGCATGATGACAGTGTGACTTCCGGCATTCCGCAGGCACCACTGAATTGCAAAGTTCGGGCACCATCGAACTACCCAAAGAAGACAGAATCAATACGGGGTGAGACGTTCGCCCCCGGAAGGGACTGAGATGAAAGTAGTCGACCTGCGCAGCGACACGGTTACACTGCCAACTGACGAAATGCGGCAGGCTATGTATCAGGCCGAGCTGGGTGATGATGACTATGGCGAGGATCCGACTGTCAATCTGCTGGAGCAGAGGTCCGCCGCTCTGCTCGGGAAGGAGGCCGGCCTCTTTACTGCCAGCGGTATCATGAGCAACCTGGTGGCCATCTTGACGCACACGCGAGCAGGTGATGAGATAATCCTGGGCAGCGAGTCTCACATACTGTGGTACGAGGTCGGAGGGGCCTCGGCCCTTGGGGGAGCTATTCTGCGCACCGTGCCGAACGAAGAGGACGGCAGGCTGGACCTGGTGGCCATAGAAGCAACCGTCCGGCCGGAGGACATCCATTACCCGCCAACCACGCTTCTCTGCCTCGAGAACACACACAATCGCTGTGGCGGCACAGTGCTTAGCGCAGAGTACACCGCGTCCGCATGCGACCTCGCTCATCGGCATGGTCTGGCTGTTCATCTGGACGGAGCGCGCATATTCAATGCCGCGCTGACTCTCGGCGTTTCTGCTGCACAGCTGGCGTCGCCGGTGGACTCCGTATGCTACTGTCTGTCCAAGAGCCTCAGCGCGCCGGTCGGCTCCGTGCTGTGCGGTTCAGGCGAGTTCATCGCCAGAGCGCGAAAGAAGAGAAAGATGCTTGGTGGTGGCATGAGGCAGGCCGGGGTCATCGCTGCGGCCGGACTCGTGGCACTGGACACTATGATTGACCGCCTGGCGCAAGACCACGCGAATGCCAGACGACTGGCGGAAGGACTCTCGAAGATTCCGGGCGTCAACTGCTCACCCGAGAAGACCCTCAGCAACATCGTGATGTTTTCCCTGCCCTCGCACGTCCCACCCCACGCCTTCATTGACCACCTGCGCGAGAAGGACGTGAAGTTGAACTATCCGGAAGGACCCAGGCTTCGCGCCGTTACTCACCGAATGGTTGAGGCTGAGGACATAGACCGGGCGCTCGACAGGATGCAGGACGTTGTACAGGAGTTCCCGACAGGACTGTCCTGAAGGACTTGCGACTATGAACATACCCTTCAAGCAGGTTGACGTCTTCACCAGCGTCCGATTCAAAGGCAACCCGGTGGCAGTAGTGCTGCGGGCAGACGAATTGACGACCGGCCAGATGCAACAGGTCGCCAACTGGACCAACCTGTCAGAGACCACCTTCGTGGTCCCGAGCGTGAATCCCCGGGCGGACTTCCGCGTTCGCATCTTCACGCCGGGTGCCGAGCTTCCCTTCGCAGGCCATCCAACCATCGGCACCGCTCACGCATTACTGGAAGCGGGCCTTGTCGAGCCGAGAGATGGAGTTCTCATCCAGGAATGTGGCGCGGGCCTGGTCAACCTGAGGGTGGACTGTGGGTCCGACGGCGAGCAGTGGATCTCGTTCGACCTGCCACGACCCTCGGTGACGCCATTGAGCTGCACACGGGTCACCGAACTTGAAGCCATACTCGGTGTTGAAGTACTTCGTGAATTCACTCCCTGCCTGGTTGACGTCGGGGTACGCTGGGTTGTGGCGCAGTTGCCGGACGCCGGGGCCGTTCTGGCGACCCGGCCGGACCTGCCGCGCATGAAGTTGCTGGACCTTGAGGACGAGACTGCGGGAGTGATCATCTTCGGTGAGTATCCCGGAGGGGTGCCTGCGCGTATCGAAGTTCGCGCATTCGCTCCCGCACATGGTGTCGACGAGGACCCTGTGTGCGGCAGCGGCAACGGCTGCGTGGGCGCTTTCATCCGCCACACCGGACAGACAGCTCACTTCGGAGGCGAGTTCCTGTCCTCTCAAGGGGCCGTCCTCGGACGCGCAGGACTGCTGCGCCTGTCAGTGAGTGAGCAACGCATCCAAGTGAGTGGAGCCGCAGTAACCTGCATCGACGGACACCTCTCGATCTGAGTTACGGGGACACCTCACTCAATTCAGTCTCACGTTCATATCCGGCTGTAACCAACCGGCCTCACCGCCTGACGGGACGGTTTCAGTCTGGGCAATTCGGGGGACACCATAGTCCATTCCCTTTGAGGTCTTCGCCCGCAAGCGTTGACCGGCATTCCCCGGAATCACGAAACGGCAGGTTCGGGACTCCGAAGATAGCCAATGTGTCCGCGGAATTCTCCCGCACAGTCGTGTGGAGACTCGCCGGGGAGGGGGGAGGGCGCTAGGACCATAGCGATGTAGCTCCCAACCACAACTGGTAGAAGCCGAAGAGGGCTAGAGCTACAACAGAAACGCCTATCAGTATCCGGTTCACCCTTGGGAACAGCCTGCCGATGCCTGCAAACAGGAGGATGATGCCTGCGCAAGTCAAGATGATCATGGCATAGAAACTGGAAACCAGCGCTATCCCGTTGACTGGAGCCTTCTCTCCAGCCTCTCAGCAGCAGTGGTCCCGTCACCAGGCTCCAGAACAGATAGGGGCTAGGATTCAGTAGATTCACCGTGACTGCTTTGAGGAAGTTCTGACGCCCGGACTGCAGCAGGACCGTCTGACTGAAGGTGTAGTTCTTGAATGATTTGAAGGCGCGATACGCCAGGAATAGCACGAAGAAGCCGCCCGCGAAATACAGGGTGTTCTCCATCCAGACCGGCAAACTCGTGAGTAGCAGCAGTGCCAGTGTGACCGCCGGTATGTCACTCAGGAGAGGGGCGCAGGCAGCGGGCAGACTGTGCCGCCAGCCATCTTGCAGCGTTCGCGAGATGAGAAAGGTCTGGAAAGGTCCCGGCTGCACGCCGGCCGCAAAGCCGAGGGTGATGCCCAGGACTACATAAGATAACAAGCTAGTGGCTGACCTTTCACGGGAAGCGATTGTAGCTACAGCACCGCCGAAAGGCAAGCGCAGAGGTAGCAGGGCTGCGGGAATTCCAGGGTCATGGCAAGACGTAGGCACAGTCTTCCCGGAACTGGAGAGCAAGTCAGTGAACTCCCTCTGGACCTTGTAGTCTGGAGGAGAGAACGGTATGCTGCTAGTAGACTCGGGGCCCGACTATGGCTGTGAGGTGTGAAGATGAATAGAGCATTGCCTCTCGTTTGCGTATTGCTGATTTTAGCCGGGTGCGCGGACACCTCACCTCAATCGAACGAGTCTCCCGAAGCGTCCATAAGCTCCATTTCGCCGGCAGAGCCGACCGAGGGCGAGACGGTCACGTTCATCGGCCATGGTACCGATGCAGATGGCGACGTGGTGGGCTACCGCTGGAACTCGGAGCTGGATGGTGAGCTCAGCCGGTTGGCTACATTCGAGACTGATTCGCTCTCGGTGGGCGAACACGCCATCGACTTCATGGTGCAGGACAACAATGGCGCATGGTCTCCTGAGGCACATGGCTCAGTGAAGGTGGTTCCCGCCGGTGATGCCCTGACTACGGTGAAAACCTTTGAGGCGTTGCCCTGGACCATCGAGACAGGTGAGAGCGTCACGCTGTTATGGAACGTCTCCAACGCGACGTCGGTCAGCATCGACCAGGACATCGGCACGGTACCAGCGACTGGCTCGGTGGTGGTCACACCGGATGAGACGACCACCTACGTGCTGACGGCAACAGGTGGCGCTTCGACAGCGACTGCCAACGTAACCGTCACCGTGCAGCAGCCCGACGTGAGCCGTGTTACGCTCACGGCAGACGATGAGATGAGCGGCTATATCCGTAGCAGCGGGGTCGAAAGGACGACAGGCATCTACGTGGGTGACGACGACGCCAACAGGGATATCCAGGGGTTTCTCACCTTTGACATCTCCGACATCCCGGATGATGCGGTCATCACGCGAGTAACCGTCGACCTGTCCGCTTACGACATCCCGTATGACCTTCCGTTCCCGGGACTCGGATGTCTGCGCGCGTATGTACATGAGTACGCCTCGATTCGTGACCAGTACTGGACGAAGGACCTCACTGACCCGATCGGGGAATGGTGCGACTTTGACGATCTGGACATGCCAACGCACTCCATTGGCTTCCGCGACGCACTCAAGGACGAGCTTGGCGAGAGGTACTTCCAGTTCCGCCTGCAGTTCTCGGACCCGCGTTCGGATTGGGACGACACCAGGGACCTTCTGCACTGGGAACGCGGGATTCTCCCGACGATGACTGTCGAGTACTACTGCGACTGAGAAATGTGGGGAGGCGATACTCGTTTCCGGAGGTGAGGAGGACTCGCCAGCCAGAAACAGGAGTGACGAGGGCGGAGTGCCTGAGTGACGGGTCCGCCATCCAGATGCTCGAGAGAGAGCGGTCGCAGCAGACAGCCTGAGTACTACCGACTTGCGTGGAGTTCGCCGGAGAGTTGTAACAGCTGTTGCTTCAGAGGTGGTAGATCGCGCTCGACTGTCTTCCACACCTCGTCAGGATCGACGCCTCCATAGTCGTGGACCAGCACATTCCGCATGGCAACCATTTCTGCCCACGGAACTGCCGGATGGGCGTCATGGAAATCCCGCCCCAGCGCAGCCGCATCCTCGCATAGAACCTGGATGTGGTGAACCATCCACGTCCTTACGAGTTCGTCGGTGTCAAACGCATCTCGCCCGCGGTTGCCCTAGCGTTGGATGCTCTCGATGGCATCCAGCATGTCGAGGATACGCTCGCGCGGTCGCTTCAAAGGGCAACTGCCTCACGAACGACATGCGCACGGACACGAGGCTTCAGCGCCTTCTGGTTTACCACGTCAACGTCAGGACCCAGTATCCTCCGAAGATCGAGCGTGAGCGCGGCGCGGTCGAACAGCGTTGCGCCCTCTTCCATCTCCACCAGGAAGTCCACGTCGCTTGCCTCGGTGGAAGTCCCTCTTGCCACCGAACCAAATACGCTGATAGTACGTGCGCCATGACGGGCCGCCGCGGCAAGAATCTCGTCTCGGTGAGTTCTCAGTGCTTCCGAACCCGCTGTCATGTAACAGATCTCCCTGGTCTTTCCACCCTTCGGCCGCATTCTAAGGCAGGTGGCCTCCGGGGTCAACTGGTCTGCCCGCAAGATGGACGGCAGCGAGGCAGTGGCGCGCCGATGATGCGGTACTCAGTTCGGGGGACGCCGTACGCATTCCCGCGAGGCTGAAGGCCATGCCAACCCCGCGGACATGATACTTGTCAGTACGTCCTGAGACAGAGCCCGAACGTACGCATCGGCTACCCCCGGGGGACGTCACCCCCGCGAATGAGCATAGTGGCTTCCGATGAGGGGAGAGCACCATGCTCACGTGGTGAGGTATCACACGCGATTGCTGCTCCTAGAGAGAGTAGCGCTCCGGGTGCTCCCGCACTTCCTTCGCGAAGTCCTCGACGATGGCATCGACCGTATTGAACTGTGGACGCCAGTCCCACTCCTCACGCGCCGGCGTGTCATCGAGCGCATCGAATCGCAGAGTAGCGAAGTACTGAATCACCACAGGGTCAGGGTCGTACGAGATGACGGCCCCCGGTATCAGCCTCTTCACCGAGGCTTCGATTTCCCTCGGCGACACGGAGGCGTTCACCCCCGCTATGTTGTAGTTGATGGTCTTGATTCTATCCATATCGGCGTCAGCCAGGGCGCCAAACGCAGCAGCCGTGTCCTTGAAGTAAATCAATGGGAGACCTCTGTCCGTAATCCGTGGATTGATGGAAAGGGTGGG
>JAUVYD010000064.1 GCA_030603265.1 Dehalococcoidia bacterium | reverse complement strand
ACAACGCTATGGCAAGTGCTGTCACAAGAGGCACTACTATCAGCGCAGGAAGAACAGCACTCATCCCTTAAGTCTCCTCATCTCGCGGATATCCAACGTCCCATATTTCTCGTACAGACGCACCGCTGTGACAGTCATCAGGGAGACAACCGACGCACCACCGATGACAGCCATAAGACCCACCGTCTGCGAGACCTCGGCGACCGATGAGCCCTCCATCCCGACCACCACTACGAGTGCCACGACTCCCAACACCATCATCTCGATGCCGAGGACGACCTTCAGGAGGTTCCGCTTGAGCAGAACGCCGTAGAGGCCAACCGCGACAAGCAGTACAGAGAAGAGACACAGCTGGCTCATTCGTCCCTCCTTCCAGTCTTGCGCAGCATCGCCCACACGGCGGCCAGCGCCGAAACGACCACGATGACTTCACGCAGGAGCCCCACATGACTACCAGACTCACCCCCTGTCCCCGCAATCGGCTCCACCGGGCAATATCCTCTCAGCACCAGGAGGACAACTACCACGAACGCAACGACAGTCACAACTGCCAGGACGCTGCCCGCTCCTTCGCCAAACGCAGGCACGGTATCCTTAGCCCCGGTGCGGCCAATGGCCCATCTCATCACCCCCAACACCACAACCGCCGCCACGACAGCGCCCACTCCCACCTCAACGGCCCCCGCCACGAACATGGCCACGGCGAACAGGCCGAGCGCAACTCCCGTCGCCAGGAGTGACCTCTTCAACTGCCGTAGCTCGAGTGCCGCAACGCCGGCAATCGCACTCAACACAAGCAACACAGACACCGGACTCTCCATAATCTATGTCCTAGCTGACAACCGATAGCACAACGAACAACACCAGAACACCCCACAGCATCCAGGAGACGTAGGTGGACAATCTACCGCCATGCAAGGCGCTAAGAGCCCAGCCAAGCGGGGTCGCAAGCTTGCTCAATCGCTGTATATCGAAGGCGCCACTCTCGCCCTTGTCATAGAGCCGACTCAAACCAGGCAGCCTTCGTATGCTGTCATAGA
The DNA here is from genome assembly GCA_030603265.1 of Dehalococcoidia bacterium. Taxonomy (GTDB): domain Bacteria; phylum Chloroflexota; class Dehalococcoidia; order GIF9; family AB-539-J10; genus SKVJ01. The sequence goes on along the minus strand of JAUVYD010000064.1, from coordinate 6,839 downwards.
ACTCGGTCCCGAGCACGCGGGTATCAGACGTCTCCCTGTTCCGCCCATACTTCGTGTTCAGAGAGTCGCTCGTTCCTTCTCCGGCAGTCTCCCCTCCGATGTAGACCGGCGCAATCCGAACCGAACGGGTCCGCGACGCGAGGTAGATGAAATACCCGATGAGCAGCGCAAAGAGCAACAGCGCCGTGGCGACTGTCGGACTCCAGATACCACCAATTGATATGGCTTCAGGGAATGCGGGGAACTGCATGCCAACAGCCGGGCCGATGAAGTGCTGCAGCGGCACCTGGGCAGCGACTCCAAAGATGACGCACAGCGTGGCGAGAACAGCCGGGGCAAAGCGCATTGACGGCCCCACCTCGACAACACCGGACATCTCCCTGGGTCTATCGCCAAGGAAGACGCCGTGCGCCACTTTCACGAAAGCGGCGAGCGTCAGGGCGCTACCGAACATGGCGGCAACCAGGAATATCCAGTACTTATCAATGCCGACCTCGACAAGGCCCTGGTAGACCATCCACTTCGAGACGAACCCGTTCAAGGGCGGAACGCCGGAACTGGCAAGCGCAGCTATACCGAATGCAGCAAACGTGTACGGCATCGCGCGGGCCAGGCCTCCCAGCTTCGCGAGATTCATGGTGCCTGCCCCCTTCTCCACGGCCCCTGCTGTCAGGAAGAGGCAGCTCTTATAGATGGCGTGGTTCAGCATGTGGAACAGCCCGCCGGCAATGCCTATCGCTGTCCCTGTTCCGAAGCCAAGCACCATGTAACCGACCTGGGCCACCGCCTGGAATGCCAACAGCCTCCGCAGGTCATGCTGCACTATCGCCATCACGACAGCAACCACTATCGTGACAGCCCCTATGACCATCAGCAGCAGATTGAGGGCGAGGTTGACCTGGAACATGTCAAGGACGAGCCTAGCAAGCAAATATATTCCCAGCAGCTTGTCGAGGGATGCAGGTACGAGCGCCACCACCGATGTGGGAGACGCCTCCGCCATGTCAGGAATCCAGCTGTGCATCGGCACTGCGCCAGCCTTCGACAGGGCGCCCAGCATGATCAGGACAAACGCTGCTGCCGACATCGGGCCCGTGACGGGCAAAGACGTCTCACTGAGTACGAGCGTGCCTGACTGCGCGAACACCAGGCCGACACCCAGTATGAGAGCCAGATCTGAAGCTCCGAGAATAACCATGCTCTTGCCGGCCGCACGCATAGCCTTGTTCGCATCTGCATCCGCCGCGCCGATTGTGGCGAGAAGGAAAAGGGTCACGAGTATGAGGCCCCAGAACCCCACGAACGCCAGCCAGTTGTTCGCGAGAAGCGCGCCGTTCGCGGCGCCGATACTTATCAGCATGTAGGGGTAGTACTCACGCAACCTCGACCTGCCCTGCATGTAGCCTATCGAGAACACGGTCACGAGAAGTCCGAACAGGGAGGCGAACATCACCATGAACCTGTTCAGCTCGTCAATGCGCAGGTCAACAAGATAGCCCTGCACGAAGCCCAGTGGAATCGCATGATACGATGCCTCCGGCCCTACGAGCACAACCATGCCCAGCAGGAACACGGCGCCACTCACGACCGTGCTGAACACTTCGCGGAACTTCTCCGCCCTGACGGGGATGGCAAACGCAACCGCCCCCGCAATCAAGGGCAGGAAGACAACCCACGGCAACACGGGAGAACTCATATCTCCAGCCAACTCCTCGAACGCTGTGGGAAGCTCCGCTCGAGCTCCTTCGTGCGCTCCCACGAAAGGTCGAGAAGGTTCTTCTCATCCAGCATCCGCAGCGGCTTTCCGTCCTCCATGCGGACAGCACGATTCGTGCAGCAATAGCACGGGTCGATTGACGCCAGGATAATCATGATATCCGCCACTCGCTCGCCGATGAAGCGCGACCTGAAGGACGGCAGATTGGAGTACGTAGGCGCACGCACCTTCAGTCTGTACGGGCAATTCGTGCCGTCGGACCGCACGTAGTGGAAGCACTCACCCCGTGGCGCCTCTTCGACGCCGATGCCCTCACCGGGAGGAACTTCGGGGATCTCCTCGAGAATCGGTCCCTCAGGAATCCCGTCAACGCACTGGCGGACGATCTTCACGGCTTCGAGAATCTCAAGCAGCCTGACCACAGCCATGGCCAACACGTCACCATCCGTCTGAGTGATGACGTTCCACTCAACAGCATCGTAGGCTGCATACGGGTAATCCCTGCGAACGTCGATATCAACCCCCGCGCTTCTGGCCACCGGACCCACGGTGCAGCGCTTCACGGCATCCTCACGGCTGAGCTTTCCGACGCCTTTCAGTCTCGCGAGCATGACGGGATCATCGAGTATGGCGCCGATGAGCATGTTCATCTTCGGCTCAAGCTCATCCATCGCCTTCACGATGCCGCCGTACTCGGAAGCCTTGATATCCTGTCGCACTCCCCCCGGCTTGATCATCGCGTAGGACTGCCGGTTGCCGGAGATTTTCTCGAAGAGATCACAGACGAGTTCGCGGTACTTCCATGACCACATCCATACGGTGTGGTATCCGATGTAGTGGCCGGCCAGCCCGAGCCACAGCAGATGGCTATGAATACGTTCGAGCTCCGCAACGATGGACCGTATGTACCTGGCCCGCTCGGGGATCTCCACACCGACCAGGTCCTCGACCGCGTTGCAGAACGCTATTGGATGGGAAGTGGAGCAGATTCCGCAGATTCTCTCTACCAGGAAGACGACCTGGTCATAGGTCTTGCTCTCCGCAATCTTCTCGATGCCACGATGCATGTAGCTCGTGCGCCAGTCGATATCAACGACCCTCTCGCCCTCCACGACAACACGGAACAGTTCCGGCTCTTCAATCAGAGGGTGGTACGGACCAACAGGTATGGTAGTCCTCATTTCGTCCCCTTGTTCCGAATCCGCTTCCTGACCTCTTCCTGTTCCTCCTCAGTCCGGTAGGGGTACCTCCCCTTGTTTTCCTTTCTGTAGGGGTACTCGCCTTCAGGCCAATCGTCGGCGAGAATGAATCGAGCGGGATTGGGATGACCGATGAACTCGACGCCGAAGAGATCGGCAATCTCCCTTTCGATGTATTCAGCGCCGTCTATGACGGTGGCAATCGAATCGATCCGCGGTTCCGGCATCGGCACAACCGTCCTCAGGGTCAGAATCTTACCGAGCTGATCGAACGAGAAGTGGTACAGAATCTCCATCCCCGCGCGTGTCTCGAGTCCGGTCAGGATAATCAAGCGAGCTTCCATGTCCGTGAACAGAAAGCGTGAGATATCCCTCACCTTGCCCGGCACGATGCTGGCATAGACCCTGGAGTCAGACCGTAGCTCTACATCAGCAACGGCATCAGGAAACCGCTCTTGAAGGCTCTTGACAGGATCCACGCTTTTCACCTATCTCCTAAAGCTTGGCGAGCCCCTTAACCACTCCATCGATAATCGCCTCCGGTCGAGGGGGGCAGCCGGGGATGTACACATCAACCGGGATTATCTTGTCCAGAGGGCCCACCATATGATAGCTACCGTCGAAAATACCTCCGCTGCATGCGCAGGCGCCGATTGCGACAACGAGGCATGGCTTCGCGGTCTGTTCGTACACATGCAGCAACCTCGGATAGGTCTGCATCGTCACAATCCCGGTCACCAGAAGCACATCCGCATGTCGGGGCGACCCGACGAGAACGATGCCAAATCGCTCGGCATCGTACTTAGGCGTCAGCACGTCGAGAATCTCGATGTCGCAGTTGTTACACGAGCCGGTATTCAGATGGAACGCCCAGGGTGACTTCTTGAGCCCCCACCGAGATAACTTGCTCAGTTTTCTTTCGTTTTCTTCCATTGCACTACAAGCCCAGTGAGGCCAGCACTATGCCCACGATAGAGAGAACCAGGACCGGCCCCCAGAAGAACCGGAGCGCCTGATCGATTCGGAGTCGCGGGTTTGTGTTCTTTATCAGGACCACAAACACGAGGATAAGGACGTACCACAGTATGGCCCACGGGCTCCACGCTGTCGTAGCGAAGACGGTAATCAGGAATACGGGCAGGACGCACATCAACATTGCTTTCGTCAGCTTGAATGCGGCCAGCGGCACGCCTGAGTACTCGGTAAATGGTCCCGATATCAACTCGCACTCGGCCTCCGGTATGTCAAACGGCCCCACGGCCAGCTTCGCAGGCACGTATATCAGCGCCACGATGAAGGCTATGATGCACGAGATTCCCTGTGACAGCATCGGCCCGCTGGCTTGCTGGTAGGCAACCATTCCACCGAGAGAGACGATACCGCCGTTCTTCACAACGAGCGTGAAGGCCGAGATGAGGAACCCCACCTCGTAAGCCAGCATCAGCTTCATCTCGCGGCTGGCGCCGAGAGCTGCAAAGGGATTTCGCGAAGCAGAACCACCGATTATGATGGCCAGGGATGGCACATAGAGAAGATACAGCACCACGATGAGGTCGCCCACAAACGCGCCGTCGGGTCGGATGCTCGCCATCCAGAGGATCGTGGACACGACCACAACCGCAGCGAACCCCACGAAGGGAGCGCCGAGAAAAACGAGCTTCGCGCTTCCAGCGGGAACGACGGTCTCCTTACCCAGCAGCTTCGCCACATCGGCAAAGGACTGGTACCACGGAGGGCCGACGCGCCACTGGAGCCTCGCGCTCAACTTGCGGTCGAACCACGATGACAGAAGGCCCACAACAGCCGTGAACACGAATCCCGGGAACACGGCCACCAGACCAACGTACGTCAGCAGATTCGTCAGAGACACGCCTATACTCTCCTGAAGAACGGATGACGCCCCTTCATGCTGGAGCCAATCATGACGCTGTTCTGAGCGATTTCGTCAGCCTCCTCATACGTGAGGGCGTCTGCAGGGCATGCCATGACACACGCCGGTTCCCTGCCTTCCTCCAACCTCGAGGCACAGAGGTCGCACTTGGAGATCACGTATGACCGGACCTCCGGCTCAATCACACCGAAAGGACAAGCGACCGCACACGAGCCACAGCCCGTGCACAGCATGTTCATTCTCTTGATTGCCCCACTGTCGAGCTTCTTGATGGCGCCCTGAGGGCAGGCGGCGAGACAGGCCGGCTCCTCGCAATGACGGCAGATGAACGGCAGTCGAACTTCCTCGCGCAACTCACCGTACCCTATCGTGGGCCTGTGCTCGTTGTGAGAGTAGTCACACGCCGCCGAGCATGTCCGGCACGCAATGCAACGGTCGATATTAACGAAGACTCTCTTCATGCCTTACGTTTCCCGGTCAGTCGCGCAGCCCCGGGGGCCGTGGAGAACCAGCCGTCATCTGCTGCACGCCACGAGAAGAGTGCTCTCATCTTCACATCATATTCGGGCACTGCGACGACGCCCGCCTGCAGCCGGTCCGTTATCCTTGCCGTGGCCTCAGCCTCACCGGAGGCCGACGTCAGCACAATGGTGTCTCCATCACATATGCCCTCAGCCACTGCGTCCACCTGGCTCACCTCGACGAAAGCTCCGGGAAAAATCTCCGCAGCCCAGTCCATCCAGCGCGTAACGCTGCCGCAGCCGGAATGGCCGCTCGCAGCCAGGCTGATGACCGCCATCTCCTGCGCTGACGCCACGACAACCGCGCTCCTGACGGACTCGATTCGCTCAGGAAAGGACACAATCGAGAAAGCAGCAGCTTTGCTCGAAGGCCCCGAACCTGCTGCCTTCGATGCAGAATCGTTTTCACCGACCAGGGAACGTTCGAGCAGTGAAATCGCGTCACCCATTGGGAGCGTGCCCCATGACGGGGGCACGACTGCCTGCCAGTTCTCTACGCTCCCATCGAAGAACGTTGCCGAGCCCGCGGATTCGAGCCACGATGCACCAGCGAGTACGACAGACGACACGTTCTCCATCTCTCCGGGGAGCATCGAGCACGTCGCGACCAGCTCAAGTCCACCGAGAGCCTTCTTCAACTCCGACGAAGGGTATGCCGCGCTGATGTCGGCGCCGAAGCTCAGCAGTGCCCTGTACTTGCCCGACTCGAGGTCGGCCACAAGTTGGGATGCAGGCTTCCACGACTCTTCAATCGCGACCTCCATGGCTCCACAAGAGTTGCCGGCAGACGGCAACGAAACGTACTGCTTGTCAGCACCGGCAATGGTCGCCAGAAGACTGGCGAGACTCGACACACGCGCGACATCGGCGATTCCCCGCATCGGTGGCGCAACAAGCACCACGGCTTTCTCGGCATCCGCGAACGAGCGCGCCATTCGCGCCACCGTCTGCCTGGAAACGCCAGCTGCGTCCAGAAGCTTCGCGTCATCCACAGTGTCAACCCACGCGGCGGACTCGGAGTCCGCCCTGCCAAGAGCCCTGACTGCCTTCAACATTGAGGCAAGGACAAGGGCCTCAGTACCGGGGCGGTTCTGCACGTGCTCGCTGGCAAACCATGCGGTGTTGCTCCTTCGGGGGGCCACAACAAACAGGCTGTTGCCACGCGCCGCGTACTTGGCATCGATGATTCGCTTCGATAGAACAGGATGTGTCGTGAACACATCTCCAAACACAACGATACAGGCGGCCTCCTCGAGGCAGGACGCGTCTGCGCTCCCGCCGGCCGCCATCAGAGGCCGGTCCTGAGGCTCACACACACACGACACGGCGTCCGTGCCGACACTGCGTGCCAGCCGTCCAACGGCTCGAAGTTCCTCTGTGCTTCGTGTCGAATCGGTCACTATCGCCACCGATTGCGGGCCGGAGGCGCCGAGAATCTCTTTCAGTCGAGAGGCCAGCTCCTCGACAGCGACATCCCATGCAGCTTCCCTGAGCCTCCCATCCCTTCGAAC
>JAUVYD010000005.1 GCA_030603265.1 Dehalococcoidia bacterium | reverse complement strand
CCTCGCCATGAATCAATCTTGACATCCAAGACAGTAGCTACATTCCGCGCTTCGCGCACTCTCGGCCTTCGTGAAGTGGCGCGCCAACCCTGCCCTACGCTGTGTAGCCTCACCGTCAGTGTGCTTATTCCGACAGGCTCCGAGGCGCCCATCCTCATACGACTGAAGCAGCACATCCGGTGTGGTCAGCAGAGGCATCCTGTGAAAAGCGCAGAATGCCTTGACGTCCGACAGGTTGTTGCTTGCCAGAATCCCCCCGCGATACACCAGGTAGGCCATGCAGGACGCCTCGCCGGCGCCGTAGCGGCCGCTCTCATGGAACCTGACCAACTGCAACGCTTCCGGAGAGCCGGCCAGCATCGTCTCGGTCGTGATGTGTCCTTTCTCGACGCACAGCCGAACCCGTGCTGCCAGGTGCGGCACCCTGTCCAGTTCCTCCATGACCTCTTCGAGGATGATCATTCGGTTCGAATACAGATTCTCGAGAATGTCCATTCGGTCTACCCAGGCGAAGCTGGACACGAAGTCCGAATCGAGGACGATTGGGGCGTCAGTCGACAATGTCGGCTTCCTCCACTCCCCCCAACACCTCCTCCAGCAGTCCCGCATCAGCCAGGAGTTCTTCGTACCTCGATTCCGTGATGAGTCCCTTCTCCAACGCCTCCAACGCCTTCTCCGCGTAGTCCGACACCAGTGTGCTTTCGTGGGTGGGGAGATACAGAGCGGTGCTCTTCCCGAGCGACCGCGCACTCCGGATAACGTCCACGCACCATCTTTCGTTCTGCTCGCGCGTGATGAGCCTGAGCCCCTTCAGTCGCCAGCATATCGCTCTCCGGCTCACGCCGAAGAACTGCTCCAGGTGGACGATGTCCGCAAGCGTCAACTCCACATCCTCGCTCTTGCGCAGCCGCAGCTGATTGAAGATGGCATCCTCCGGCATGAGCAGATGCACCGCGAACATGTCGGCAACCTGCTCGCTGTCCGAGGCGCGTTCGAAAGACTCCACCGTGCATGCTCTGCTCGCGAGATGCTGATCATGGAGGCAGTGGAAGAACTCATGCGCCACGGTGAAGTGCTGGTGCCCCAGGGTCTTGGCGGTGTTCACCAGGATGGCTTTGACCCTGTTCATCTTGAGCGTCGCACCGGACATGCTGCTCTGCAGTGGCCGCTTGATGCAGGTGATGCCGAGCGAACCTGCCGCCCTGTCCACGTCGCAATGCTCCGTGGATTGCAGCCCGAGCTTCAGGCGGGTGTCGATGACCAACTGACGCGCCTTTGCTTCATGCATGTGCTATTCCTCAAGCAGCCCGTACAGGCTGTCCAGGTTCGACGCGATGCGTTTCGCCTGCGCAATCACCGGCAGGTCGTCCGCGCCCAGGTCGGATACCCTGAAGGCGATTGCCACCTGAGGGTTCTCTTCCTTCGCAGACTCTTCCAGGAAGTACGACAAACGATAGCCATAGAGATCGGCCAGCTTCCGGAGCATCAACGTGCTCACCGGCCTGGCGCCGGTCTCGATGTACGATATGCTCTCCCGCTTGACGTTCAAATAGCTCGCGACCTGCTCCTGCGTGAAGCTGGACGACTCTCTGACTGCGCGCAGGCGCTTGCCGATAGTCCCGCTGTCCATCACCACCTCCTTTCCGTGTTACGCCGCCACACATCTAGTCAACAGCAATGTAACACTGGCGTTACCATTCGTCAAGGCTACGTGATGCGCACACTCCACTACCGCCTTCGAGCGGGGAGTCTGAATTCCGCGGACACCATGCTTGGTTCACTGAATTCCGGGGACACTTCCCTAGTTCTGAATTCCGGGAATTCCGGGGACACCACACTTAATTGCCCATCACGTTCAGACACGGCGTTCAGTGAGCTCTCACCGCCGTCGTTTGAACAACTTCAGCTGTGGGACACCGGAGATAAGTGTGGTGTCCCCGCAATTCTGGATAGCGGAATGGATGCGGTGTCCTCGCGACTTGGACTGAGCAGTTGACCCGACTGTCCTACTCGCCGCAGAAGGCGACCATCCAGCGTGACCATGGGTCATCGAAGCTAACCCAGGCAGTGCTGAACGCCGCCGGATCGAAGTCGTCACCAACCCACATGCGCAGTTCCTCGTGCTGTTCGTGACCGGGGTTGTCGAGGATCTCCAGCAACTTCTCGTATCCCCACGGGCCGCCACAATCCTCGAGTGGGCAGGCCCGCCTGCCGGCGAGACATCGCGGATAGTCGACGCCCTTCTCCCGGGGCACGATTTCCTCCAGCCTGACGCTGTGCCGCCAGTTATCGCCGAAGTCGTACGTGTAGACTGCCCGCCTGTTGTCGAGAGTGAAGTACCTGGCGATGTCACATTCCCAGCCGGCAAGAGTGTCCCTGTCGCGTTCAAACTCATCATCAGGGATCCCTACCTGAGCCTTCCTCCCTGTGGAAGGGTCCACCATCGTGAACTCGTGGAGATGGTAGTCAAGCCAGCCCATCGCATCCTGAATGGCAACGTGCAGATCCCAGAATGAATAGTCGCTGGGAACCTGTACTCGTCTCCAGACGGGGGGCTTGACGTCCTTGAGGGAGATCTTGAACTGGTAGACCTGCTTGACGCGTTTGGCCATGACTCGTTCACCCACTCCTGACCGACATGTCTGCAGGGAGTCCTGTCTTGCCCGGTGAATCCGTCGGTCCTTTTCTCGTTGCGACCACCGACAGTCAGCGGCCGGTATCGGGCATCAGCCACTCTCTCGTGCTGCGAGTTTGTAGCATAGGCCGTCACACTACGCCGGTCAATCGAATCCCGGGGGGATTCCGGGGACACCATACTCAATTCCGTTTCACCCTGCGGGGGAGTCCGCACTCTGAATTCGGGATTGCGTGTCCCATCAGGGGTGATCGCCTGCAGGACGACGGGCCGGACATGTCCGGCCCCTACCAATACCCCCCCCACCCTACCGGCACGAGGCATCGTGCCCCTACGGTTGAACCGCCGTGGCCTACAACCGTTGGGCCGTTCACGAACCGCCACGACATTCGGGCCACACCCACACCCCTGCGGGCACGAAGTGCAGCCGACGAGAATCAAGTCACGGGCGCGCACCACACCCACACCCCTGCGGCAGCTACCCCACGGACGCGCCCGGGCACAGGCCGTTCAGAACACAGTCGCCACAGCGCGGCCTGCGAGAGTGACAGACCGTGCGCCCAAGCTCTATCAGGTGAAGGTGGAACCGGTACCTCTCCGACGGAGGCACGAGTTCCTCGAGAGCGGCCTGAGCGCCCTCGGCAGTCACGCGGCTGTCGATGAGACCGAGGCGTCTCGATACGCGGTGCACGTGTGTGTCCACGGGCAACGCCGGCCTTCCCATCGCAAAGAGCAGCACGCAGCTGGCGGTCTTCTGACCGACACCTCTGAACGACGTGAGGTACTCACGGGCAGCCCCCAGCTCCATCGCGTCCAGGAAGGAGAGGTCCAGGGACCCGTTCTCCCGCACAAGCCGCACAAGTATCTCTTTGATGCGGTCTGACTTGATTCTGGACAGCCCTGCGTTGCTGATAGCCTCCTCAATATCCGCCGCTTCGGCGGATACGGCAGCCTCCAGAGAGCCAAAACGAGAGAGCAGCGACTCGAAGGCGCGGTGCGAGTTCACATCCGAGGTGTTCTGAGACAGGACCGTCTCCACCAGCACGTCAACGGCTCGCCCGCGTGACTCCCAGGGACGGGGTCCGTATTCAGCATCAAGTGCCCCCATAATCTCCTCGGGCCTGCTGTCCGGCACGGAGACGCGCTCCCCCGGGACAGGGCGAGAACCAATGGCGGCAGATTCAGGCATCATAGACATGGCACGTGTCACACTCATGTGCTAGTGTAATCGACGCAATGAGCCTGAGTGTAGCACTGGACATCGACCCGGGAATAGACGACGCGCTCGCCGTCGCCCTCGCGCTGCGCAGTTCGGAGATACGACTCGAACTGGTGACAACTGTCGCCGGGAACGGCCCTCTGGAGATGACAACGCGAAATGCGCTGCGGGTGCTCCATTACCTGGGGGCCGGGCACGTGCCGGTGGCCCCGGGCGCTCCATCTCCACTAAGCAAGCCCTTCCATGGCGCCCTCGAGTACCACGGCAGCGACGCTCTCGCGGACCTGGACCTGCCCGAAGCACAGAAGGAACCTGACCCGAGACCCGCGCACCAGTTGCTGTTCGAGTTCGCATCGGCCGCACCCGGCGAGCGCGTTGTTGTGGCAACAGGCCCTCTGACAAACATCGCAATTGCCTTCCAGCGCTACCCGGAGATGCCGACCTTGCTCCGGGAACTGGTCATCATGGGCGGCGCATTCGGTCTCACCGGCTACGGGACAGGGAATCACACCCCCGTTGCAGAGTTCAACATCTGGCAGGACCCCGAGGCTGCGGCTATCGTGTTCGGCTCCGGGGCACGCATCGCCGTCGTCGGCCTGGACGTTTCGAACGACCCCTCGACCGCGCTTGACAGCACCAACCTCGCGAAGCTGCGGGCGGGAGTCACGCCCTTCTCGCGGCTTGCCGCTGATCTGACCGGGTATGCCGTAGCAAGACACTCAGTCTGCGCGCTGCACGACCCTCTCGCCCTCGCCGTAGTCCTCGACCGGTCGCTCTTCGGATTCGCCGAGGGCCGTGTCACGGTACACACGGCCGGGGACGAGCAGCAGGGAAGGACCATCCTGCTCGCGGGAGCACAGGAGGACAGCGCCATACCCTTGACGGCGGTAGCGGCGGCGGTGGAGGGAGCGCGATTCAAGAAGTTATTCCTGTCAAGGATACTGGAGGACTGACGTGGCGCAGGTCCTTGTCTGTGGCGCCATCAACTGGGACACGACCTGCTTCGTGAGCCACCTGCCCGCACCGGGAGAAGAGGTGACCTGCAGCAGCGTCAGCGAGGTGTCGGGAGGAACAGGCGCCTACGGGGCCGTGGCGGCCGCGCGACTTCTCGGGCCGGGGCGCGTTTCTCTGCTCGCAGCGCTCGGGCAGGACAGCATCGCACGCAGGCAACTCGACCTTCTCAGGACCGAGGGCGTGTCCTCTGACGCGGTAGTGCGGCTCAAAGGACAAAGCTCCGGCCACGCATACATACTGGTCGACAGCACAGGGCAGAACACAATCGCGAGCAACCTCGGGGCAAACGCGGCGCTCGATGTCCGGCACGCGAGTTACGCGAGGCTCTCGTCCCTGCTCGAGGACTGCACGTGTGTCGTACTCACCGACCCCCCGCTTGCTGTTGCCGCCGCGGTTGTGGAGGCAGCCTCCGCCCGCCGAATCTCCATCCTGTGGGACCCGGGCGTTCTTGTCAGCCACGGGTGGGACGTTCTTGCCTCACTCGCCGCCCACGCTGATTCGCTCGTGCTCAACGAGGCGGAGGCGGAACAGCTCTACGGCACGTCCGCTCCGGGCGAGATTGCGAAGAGAGTCAGCCCGACCACCATACCTTCGTGCCTGCTGCTGAAGCAGGGCGGCCGCGGTTCAGTGCTGCTGGAGATTCGCGGTGGAACAAGCCTTCACATCCCTTCCCTACCCCTGGCCAGGCTCGGCCTGGAAGTCGTGAGCGCGGTCGGGTGCGGCGACGCGTTCCTTGGCGCGTACGCGGCCTATCTCGCGCTTGGATCTGAGAGGCGCCACGCCCTCCTCATGGCCTCAGCCGCCGGCGGACTGAATGCAACAAGGCCGGAGACCAGGGGAGGCCCTGACCGAAAGAGCCTTGAGGACACGCTTCACCGGGCTGCGAGGCTCGGGTTCACGCTACCGCGCTCAGAGGGCAGCGTCGGTTGAGCCCCGTACGAGAATCGGGGCCGACGGCACAGGCAACAGCACCACCCGGATTCCTCCCGGGGCTCAAGGCCGGGTTCCACCAGGGCTCGCGCAAAGGGACACACGGTTTCCTCTGGATATGCAGAATCCTCGTTCCGGTCTCCTTCGTCGTCGCGCTGCTGGACTGGACAGGTTGGCTCTACGCACTCGACCCCATCTTCCAACCCGTCATGGGGCTCATGAACCTGCCACCGCAGGCGGCGCTACCCATTCTGCTGGCGATTTCCACCAGCGTCTACGCAGCGATCGGGATGCTCGTGGTTATCCCGTTCTCCACCGAGCAAGTCCTCCTGCTGGCCGTTTTCATCACGATAGCTCACATGCTCGTCGTGGAAGGATTGATACAGCACAAGTCAGGAATCAATCTCGTGAAGATAGACACGATACGGCTGGTGGCCGCAGGTCTCACCGTCTTCGCAGTGTCGCAGTTCTTTCCGGGCACGGAGGCACCCGTCGCGATGCCCGAGGCGCTGGTGGGCCAAGGGACTCTGCTCGACGTGCTTGCGGGCTGGACGCTCTCAACACTGGGGCTCCTGCTCAAGATTCTCATCATCATCATGATTGTCATGGTTGCGCTGGAGACGTTCAAGGTGCAGGGATGGAACGAGAGGCTTGCGGTGTTCTTCCGGCCGGTCATGGCAATCCTCGGACTCACTCCCAACGTGGCCTCGATGTGGGTGGCCGGAACGTTCTTCGGCCTCACCTACGGAAGTGTCGCCATCATGGAGGAGGCTGCCAGCGGCAGTTTTGAGGAGGATGAGCTTGAGCGGCTGCACATCTCGCTGGGAATCAATCACTCGATAGTCGAGGACCCGGCCCTGTTCCTGGCACTGGGTGTAGGCGTCTTCTGGACGGTAGTGCCGCGTTTCCTCGCGGCGGCTGTGGCGGTCCAGCTATATCGCCTCGTCGGCGCTGTGCGGGCACGCTACGGGCCCCGCGAGAGCTCCGGGCCAGTGTGACTTAGGAGTCAGGGACTTCAACAACCTTATGTCTGGCCGATAGACCGGATACGAGGCGCACCTCGCTCGGCGCGACGCGGTAGTACTCCGCAACGGCTCGCAGCACGGCCAGGTTCGCCTTTCCCTCCGTGGGCGGCTCCTTCACGCGCACAACCAAGTGGTCTTCGACCGGCTCAATAGAGGCCACCTTCGAGTTCGGCTTGACGTCCACACGTATCTTCACGAGCCCTCCTTACCCACACGGCGTCTCCCACCAGGTGCTCCAGCGTCACGTCTTCGAGCACATTGTGCAGCGGCAGTGCGCTACGACAAAGCAGCCGAAGGTAGTTGTGGCTTGTGCCCGAGTAGACGTGGCTGCCAGGTTTCGTCTCATCTTCCCAGAGCACCTCTGCAGTCCTTCCGAGCCATGAGTGAGCGTACTTCTCCCGGCTGCTCGATGCAAGCCGGCTCATCACACCCACTCGCTCTCTCATCGTGGCGGGCGCCACCATGCCACCCATGCCGGCAGCACGCGTCCCGGGTCGCGACGAGTACGGGAATACGTGGATACGGGCGAAGCCTGCAGCCTCGCAGAATGAGACCGTCTCGCCGAACTCCGGGTCGGACTCCCCCGGGAACCCGACGATGACGTCCGTCGTGATGGCCGCGTCCGGCAGCACAGCGCGGATGGCTTCCAGCGAACGCATGTAGGATGATGGCGAATACCCCCTGCCCATCCTCCGAAGCACGCCGGCGCTCCCGCTCTGCAACGACAGGTGGAAGTGCGGGCACAGGCGACTGTCCTCCCAGAGCGAGAGGAGTTCTCCTGACAACTCCCGGGGCTGGAGCGACGAGAGTCTCAGCCGCTGCAGTCCGGGCAGGCCAAGGACCATACGCACAAGGTCCGCAAGTGCGGTGTCCCCATCTCGATAGACACCTATCTTCGTGCCGGTGAGCACAATCTCCTTGGGCCCGTCGTGAATACGCTGTCCAACGGTCTGCAGGATTTCCTCAGCAGGCATCGACCGCTCCTCCAGCCGAACCAGCGGCACAATGCAGTAGGCGCATGGTGTCGAACACCCCTCCTGTACCTTGACAAGGCTCCTGGTCCGTCCATGCGAAGACGCACCCCTCTCCACCACCGGACCAGCGCCTTCCGCCCGCACCTCTCGCTTCCGGAGTTGTTCTTCCACAGCGTCGACTACCCGGCTTTTCTCGTCGTTGTCTGCCAGGACATCGGCCAGCGAGGCCAGTTCACCGGGCACGCGCTGCACGTAGCAGCCAGTGGCAACGGTCAGGCTTTCCGGGTTGTGGCGCCGAACCGACCGCAGCCACTGACGCACCTTTCGATCGGCCTCTGCCGTGACAGTGCACGTATTGATGACGTAGACGTCGGCCTTGTCCCGCGGACTGACCACGGTGAAACCGCGGGCCTCGAACTGCGCGGCCAGCGTTTCCAACTCGGCCTGGTTGAGCTTGCAACCAAGCGCGTGAACCGCAACCCGGTATCTCGTATCCATCTGCACGATGGGCGATTATAGCCATGGTCCGGTGGTCGGGCAAGGCGCAGGTGGGCTTTCCAATCGTGCGACGGATTTCCACGTTGCCGGAGCCTCGCGGCCCTGTGTTATAGTTGTGA
Source organism: Dehalococcoidia bacterium (assembly GCA_030603265.1). Taxonomy (GTDB): domain Bacteria; phylum Chloroflexota; class Dehalococcoidia; order GIF9; family AB-539-J10; genus SKVJ01. Next base: position 10,296 of record JAUVYD010000005.1, on the reverse strand, counting down.
GGCTTGGACAGCTCTATGACAGTATCCCGCAATGGCCCGCCGCCTTCAACACGTTGGGACATCAGTCCTTCAGCCCCCGGGGAATACCTCAGCGCTGTCACATACCCCCCACTGGTTGCACAACTGTTGTACAACCGCAATGTCGGGCCACATCAGGTGCCCGCTTTCGTGGACCCTGCCCTCTTCACCACTGAAAGCCCCTTCATACTCCCCGGCGTCAGGGAGGCAGTCGACCGGATATACCGGGCAATCCGTGAGGGAGAGACAATTGGGGTCTACGGTGATTTCGACGTTGACGGAGTCACCTCAACTGCAGTCATAGTAGAGGCCCTGGAGATACTGGGTGCTCGTGCCATCGCCCACCTGCCCGACCGGTTCAAGGACAGCCACGGTCTGAAAGCGTCCGGAGTGAAGTCCCTGCGAGACCGGGGCGCGAGCCTGGTGATAACCTGCGACTGCGGCATCTCGGACCTCGCGGAGGCAGACAAGGCCGCCGCGCTGGGCGTGGACCTCCTCGTTACCGACCACCACGTGCCTCTTTCCGTCCTGCCACGGGCAGTGGCTGTCGTGAATGCGAAGCGCCGGGACAGCCACTACGGCTTCAAAGAGTTCGCGGGCGTCGGAATCGCGTTCAAGCTCATGCAGGCCCTGTTCTACGGCGATTCGCGGGCCGGGCTCCTCGACGAGCTGCTGGAGCTCGTGGCACTCGGCACCGTCGCGGACATGGTCTCACTCACCGGTGAGAACAGGCAGTTCGTCCAGAAGGGACTCAAGGTGCTTAACTCAAGCAAGAGGCCCGGCGTTCAGGCACTCATCCGCGTGTCCGGGCTCACGCCCGGCTCCATCAGCTCCGGCGATATCTCGTGGGCGCTGGGACCAAGAATCAATTCGGCAGGACGACTTGATGATGCCAACATGAGCCTGCGACTGCTCTCGACGGACTCGGAAGAGGAGGCGCAGTCTCTCGCCGCAGAGCTTGACGCCACAAACAGCGAGCGCCAGACGCTCACCGCCGAGGTCTATGAGAGCGTGCGGGAACGGCTGGCGGGCCAGCCGGAAACACCCCTCCTCATGGCTGCGGACGAGCGCTACCCGGAGGGAGTAATCGGTCTTGTCGCCGGCAGAATCTCCAAGGAGCGCTACCGGCCGACGGTTGTCGTCACCACGGGAGAGGACATCTCTCGCGGCAGTTCACGCAGCATACCGGAGTTCGACATGGCGGCAGCACTGCAGTCATGCGGAGACCTGCTGATCAGCTCCGGCGGCCATCCCATGGCCGCAGGATTTGCTCTCAAGACGGAGAACCTCCCCCATCTCGAGGCGCGCCTCATTGAGCTCGCGCGAGAGCAGCTCTCCGGTGTGGAACTCAGCCCGCGCATTCGAATCGACGCGGAGGTCCGGCTGAAGCAACTCGGCGGCGATGTGTACAAGATGATGAGTGAACTGGAGCCATTCGGCCAGGACAACCCTCAGCCCTGTTTTGTCAGCCGCGGAGTCGAGGTCCTCGAATGCCGCAGCCTCAAGAACCACGAGCGATGGATGAGCCTCAGGCTGCGTCAGGACGGGGTGATGTGGGAGGCGGTCGATTTCAAAACCCTGCGGCGGCCGGAGGACGTGCCGGGCCTCATCGATGTGGTATTCACGCTGCGCACCCGCAGATGGAACGGCGAGGAGGTTCTGCAAACGAACGTGCAGGATTTCGCGCCTTCAACTCTCTAGGCTGCCGCTCTGTTCACCCCGTTGAGCGGCAAGGTGTCCACGCCATTTCATGACGAGAACCGGCAGGAACGCAAGAATAACACCCAGGCTGATGAGCTGGCCCTGCTGAAGTCCCAGAGCGAAGGGTTCGTTCATCCTCCAGAAACGAATCACGAAGTCCCCTGCTGAATACAGCATGACATACGTGAGGGCCGAGGCCCCGTCAGGCTTCGGCCGCTTCCGCATCCAGAAGACAACGGCAAAGACGACCAGGTTCCACGCAACGAAGTAGAGCTGTGTAGGGTGCACCGGAACTCCGGGCAGGGAGCAGAACGAATTGGGGTGGTCGTAGACCACAGCCCATGGAACCGATGTCGGCAATCCATGGCAACAGCCATTGATGAAGCAGCCGACCCTGCCGACAGCCTGCCCCAGAGGTGCGCCGAGAGCCACTGCGTCGCCGACCCGCGCCATGCTCGACCACGGGATACGATTGACCCGCGTATACAAGAACGCGCCAAGAGGCGCACCGAGTATGGCTCCATAAAGGCCAAGTCCTGCGAAGTTAAGCAAATCGATTGACTGGCCGGGGTGAGACCTCAGGTGGTCGACCACATGCACCACCCGTGACATGACAAGCCCTCCGACAACTCCCCACAGGAAGACACCGTACAACTGCTCTTCGGAGAGGCCCGTTCGGCGGGCTTCAAGCACTGCCGCAACAAGTACCGTCAGGACGGCAAGCGCGACCATCACCCCGTACCACCGGACCGTCAGGCCCCCGATGGCAAAGGCTACCGGATCGATATCGATAACGTTCATGGCAACACGGAACCAACGCGCCTCCGGCAATCTCGCCGGGGCGACAGCCGACCGTTATCCTAGCACAGGAGAGGCAGCAGGCCGGATTTGCATGGCTGTACTGTAGATGGTCTATGGTGCTGTCCGCCCGCAGGGTGGGTGGACGGTAGGCGGGGTGGAATTCCGTAGTTTCCTCGCAGGGGCGGACACGGAGGTCCGCCCTTACGTCACGAACCACGGCCATGCCATCGCGGACGGCCACGGTCTACGTGCCGACACGCGGCGAATCGCGTCAGTTCCCTGTAGGGGCGTGGCATGCCGCGCCCGTAGGGTAGTGTGCCATTCAGGGCCGTGCTGCCCTTTGCAGCGTTGTGCGAACACTGGACGACGGGCGAGGCATGCCTCGCCCCTACATTCGGACCGCTCCATAACCGCCGGGTAGTGTTGCCATTCAGGGCTATACTGACCTTTGCAGCGCTGTGTAACGACGAGACGACGGGCGAGGCATGCCTCGCCCCTACATTCGGACCACACCACAACCACCCGGTAGTGTTGCCATTCCAGGCTGTGCTGCCCTGTGCAGCGTTGTGTAACGACGAGACGACGGGCGAGGCATGCCTCGCCCCTACATTCGGACCACTCCACACCCACCTCCATCGAGCCGATTGGGACGGTCACCGCACGGCTTCCGTACCGTCGCTACGAGCCGTTCAGCCGCAGGGGGCGACTCGGCACCAGTTGACCTATAGCGCGCCGCGCGCTATGCTAAATGAAAACACTTTTCATTTAGCGCCAATGAAGACCACGAACGCCGAGCCGGGAATACTGAACAAGCTGCGGGCCAGGGGTTACAAACTGACCCCTCAGCGACGCGCAGTCGTGCGCGCTCTCGCGACATCAGACAGACACATGACGCCGGCACAGGTCCACACCGCAACACGGGAGGAGAGGGATGACGTCGGGCTCGTCACGGTGTACCGTGCGATCAGAGTGCTCGCCGAGCTGGGTCTCGTGTGCGAGATATCAACAGACGGGCACCAGCGAAGCTACCTCCTGCGAAGGCCGCCGGAGCACCATCACCACCTCGTGTGCTCCAGTTGCGGCTGTGTGGTTGACTTCGTGAGCAGCGATGTCGAACGGCTCCAGAGCCGCCTCGCCCGCGAGACCGGGTTCAGGATAGACGGGCACATCGTGGAGTTCGTGGGCTGCTGCGCGCAATGCCGGAACTCGGCCCTCTCGCCGGAGGCCGTTCGCGGGCACAGAGGCGTCGCATGAACCGGGCAACAACAGGGCTGCCGATGCCGGACTGCTTCCGCAGGAGTGGACACTCCACTCAAGCCCATCACACCTCTACAGCAATCCTGCTTGTCGGCGCACTTGCTGCCTGCCTGCTTGCCTCAACCACAGGCTGCACCGACCCACGGGTCGAAGAGACGGACACAATCAAGGTGATTGCGACGATTCTGCCACTGGCGGACTTCGTGCAACAGGTCGGTGGCGAGAGGGTTGATGTCACAGTCATGGTTCCCCCGGGTGCCAGTCCGCACGTCCACGAGCCGACACCGGGCCAGATGGTTGATGTGAGCAAGGCGGATGTCTACGTGAAGGTAGGCTCCGGCGTCGAATTCGAGATTGCGTGGCTGGACAAGCTCGTCGAGCAGAACCGTGCCATGCACATCATCGACTGCTCGCAGGGAATCGCCGTGGTGAACGGTGACCCCCACATCTGGAACTCACCGGCCAACGCGTCGAAGATGGTGGAGAACATCTGCGAGGGGCTTGTCTCAGTCGACCCGCCTGCCGAGGACCACTACAGACAGAACCTCGAGGACTACAAAGAGCAGCTCGCCGAACTGGACAGCTACATGCACGAACGCTTCGATGGCGCTACCGAACGCCATTTCATGATGTATCACCCTTCGTTCGGTTATCTGGCAAGTCAGTATGACCTCACGCAGCTCGCGGTCGAGCACGAGGGGAAGAACCCCACTCCACAGGTGCTGCAGGACTGCGTAGACCTCGCGCGGATTCACAACCTGGACTACATATTCGTCGGCTCGCAGATGTCGCCTTTCGAGGCCCGGAGCATCGCCGAGGCAATCAACGCAGAGACAGCCCTGATGGACCCTCTGCCCGCCGACTACGTGGCGAACATGAGAAGCGTGGCCGACGCAATCGCCCGGGAACTCGAGTAGCCAGGAGCTCCCATATCCAGGAGAGAGATGAGGCAGCACGTGTCAGAAAGCACAAAGGCGAAGGACACTCACAGCACCACGGTACCGGCGGAAGTCGTGAACCTCCGCGAAGTCTCGGTCGACTACGACGGCGTCATTGCGCTGGAGAGCGTGAACCTCAGCGTACAGGAGAACGACTTCTTCGGCATCATCGGCCCCAACGGCGGTGGAAAGAGCACGCTGCTCAAGGTCATCCTTGGGCTCGTCAGCCCGCAACAGGGCGAGGTGGCTGTCTGGGGACAGCCGCCCCTGAAGAGCCCCCGACGAGTCGGCTATGTGCCGCAGCATAATTCGTTCGACCGGGATTTCCCAATCACGGTGTGGAACGTCGTGCTGATGGGACGTCTCTCCCGCGCTCATATGTTCAGGGCCTACGATAGGCACGACAGGGAAAATGCCCTGGAGGCTCTCCGGACGGTTGGCATGACCGACCTGCGAAAGCGCCCCATTGGCAGCCTCTCAGGTGGTCAGCAGCAGCGGGCATTCATCGCTCGAGCTCTGGTACGTGACCCTTCTCTCCTGCTGCTTGATGAACCCATGGCAAACGTGGATTCGGGCACCCAGGAGGAGCTCTACGAGCTCCTCTCCGAGCTGAGCCACCGGATGGCCATCATGATGGTCTCCCATGACCTCTCGGCCATATCGGTCTACGTCGACAAGATTGCGTGCCTCAACCGACGCCTGTACTACCACGGCTCGAAGGAGATACCGGCCGAGGATATCGAGGCTGCCTACGGTTGCCCCATCGAGCTTCTCGCACACGGAATGCCGCACAGGGTCCTGAGAAGACACGACTGATGCTCTCCATACTCAGCTACGATTTCATGCAGAACGCCCTGGCTGCGGGGATACTCGCAGGCATCGCATGCGGGGTGGTTGGCACATATGTCGTGGTCAAGCGGATGGTGTTCATCAGTGGAGGCGTCTCCCACGCCACGTTCGGGGGAATCGGGCTCGCCTACCTGCTGGGCTTCAACCCTATGCTGGGAGCATTGTTGTTCGCGGTCGCAGCCGCGCTCGGCATGGGGGTCATCACACGCAAGACAAAGCTGTCGGAAGACACAGGCATCGGCGTGCTCTGGGCAACGGGCATGGCACTGGGTGTCATCTTCGTCGGACTGGCGTCCGGCTATGCGCCGGACCTCTTCAGCTACCTGTTCGGCAATATCCTGACGGTCCAGAGAGGAGAGTTGCTCATGATGCTCGTCCTGGACGGCGTCATCATCGCCACCGTACTGGCCTTCTACAAAGAGTTGCTCGCAGTGTGCTTCGACGAGGAGTTCGCCAGAGTGGAAGGTATCCCCACGGCCAGGCTCCAGATGGTGCTGCTTGCACTCATAGCTCTCACCATAGTGACGGTAATCAGGGTTGTGGGAATCGTACTGGTCATCGCCCTCCTGACCATCCCACCGGCAATCGCACGGCAGTACACGAAAAGCCTCTCGAGCATGATGCGCCTTGCCGTGGCGGTGAGCGTTAGCCTCTCCGTGTGTGGAATCGCCCTGTCCTATCTACTCAACATCGCATCGGGGGCAACGATAATACTGCTTAGCAGCGCCGCACTCCTGACCGTGCTTCTCACGAGGAGAGTGCGTGCCGGGCGGGCTGCGAAGAACACAGGCTAGCCGCAGAGACACACGGCAGCGACGCGGCGCTCAAGCGGCATTCTGCAGGCCGGAGGCGAGGGCCTCGAGCAACGCGATTGCACCTTCCTTGTCGAGAGGCTCGTTGTTGTTGCCGCACTTGGGCGACTGGATGCAGCTCGGGCATCCTTCAAGACAAGGGCATCCGCTCACAAGGCGAAGCGTCGCCTGCCACAGGCGCTCAATGGCTTCGAAGCCCATCTCCGCTATGCCAACGCCACCGGGGTAGGCATCGTACACGAAGACCTGCGGGGCACCGGTATCCGCTCCGTACAGCAAAGATACGCCGCCGATATCGCTCCGGTCACAGAGGGCGAAGAGCGGAAGCACGCCGATAATCGCGTGCTCGCATGCATGCAGGCCGCCTGGCAGGCTCGCGTTCGACTCTGCGACCCTGCTGCTTGCCTCCGCGGGGATATCGAACCAGAATGCCCGCGTCTGGAAAGTGGTCTCCGGCAGGTCAAGGGGCTCTTCGCCGAGATACTCCTCGGTGAACTGCCGCCTTTTCTTGAATGCCACAACGTGAGTCGTCACCTCGACATCTCCCAGTCGCACCCACGCCCCTCCACACCACTTCTCCCTGCCGACCGACGTCGCCCGGATGTCGGTCAACTCCCGTGCCTGCGTGTAGTAGTCGAGGCTGACGGGCTCGGCCCATGCGGTCCGGGAGTGGGTGTCAAGCTGGAGTACGCGGTAGGTCTCTCCCTGGTGCAGGTACACCGCGCCGGGATGCAACTGGGACAGCGCCACCGCGCCGTCGACTGTCTCGAGCAGCGCCCCGCGCGAGCTGTCCATAATCTGGAAAGAAGACCCCGCGGCACGGATGTTCACGCGCTGTGCGGGATACGCGAGATCCGGAGCAGGATACAGCTTGCCACCCCTCATCCGGACCAGTCCACGAGCGACCATCCGGTCGACCAGGCCCGGCGCCGTTTCGGATATCTCAGCCAGCTCCTCAGCCATCAGCGGCCTCTCCCATGCGGCACACAACAGATGCGGCTCAAGGACATACGGGTTGTTCGGGTTAAGCAGCGCCTGCTCGAAACGCCGTGAGAACAGGAATGCCGGATTCCGCATCAGGTACTGGTCCAGCGGATTGTTCTGAGCCACCAGGATGCTGAGAGACGGACTTCCACTCCTTCCGCTACGACCCGCCTGCTGCCACGCGCTCGCAATATTGCCCGGGTACCCGGCGAGGACAGTTGCATCCAGGTCTCCGATGTCGATACCCAGCTCAAGCGCACTAGTTGTCACCAGGCCATCCAGCTCCCCTTCGGAGAAACGCCGCTCGATCTCACGTCTGTCCTCAGCAAGATAGCCGGCCCGGTACGGACTGATGCGCTTCGCCAGTTCAGCCGGCAGTCGCTCACGAGCGTAGAGGTAAATCAACTCGGCGACCCTTCTGGTCCTGGCGAAGACGAGGCTCCGCAGGCCCTGAGCGGCAAGGCTGCAGAGCAAGGAACTGGCTTCGCTGTTCTGACTGCGACGCACACCAGTCGTGGGATTCATGACAGCAGGATTCCACAATGCGAAGTACTTCTCTCCGTGCGGCCCGTTGTCACCCTCCACAAGCTCGAACTCGACACCACACAGCCGCCCTGCGTGCTCCTGAGCATTCGCAATTGTGGCCGAGCAGCACACGAAGGAAGGAGTCGAGCCGTACATGGCGCAGAGTCGTCTAAGCCTTCGGACAATGTTCGCCACGTGAGAGCCGAGCACTCCGCGATACACGTGCGCCTCGTCCAGAACAACGTAGCGCAGGCCGTGGAGGAATCTCGACCACAGCGCGTGATTCGGGAGTATCCCCACGTGCAGCATGTCGGGGTTAGTGAGCAGAATGCGGGCGCGCTTGCGGACTCTCCCTCTCAGCTCTTGAGATGTATCGCCATCGAAGGTCTCGATGCACGAGGCAGGAACAAGCGCCGGGCTGCCAAGAGCACGAAGACTCCGAAGCTGGTCCTGTGCAAGGGCCTTCGTGGGGAACATGTAGAGTGCGGTTGCGTACTGGTCCTGCAGTACCGCATTCAGAGTCGGAAGCTGATAGCAGAGGCTCTTGCCGCTGGCGCTCGGGGCATTCACCACCACGTGGCGACCTTGCACAAGCAGGTCCACCGCGTGCGCCTGGTGCCGATAGAGTTGGGAGATTCCCGCGCTGCTCAGCCGTCTCACAAGCGCAGGCGCCAGGTCACTCTGCAGTTGACCATACGACGGCTCGGAGTACGGGATGCGCTCGACATGGACGAGTTCTCCCTCGTAGCCGGGAGCCACCATCAATTGGTGCAGGAACGCCGATGGGTGCATCAGGCTGCTAGAGAACCGGAAAGACCTCCACCCGGGAATCTACGAGTTCGACCTCGGGGTAGTTCTGCACTACGAACTTGATTACGGCGTCCACTGTCTCCCGGGCGTGGTCGGCGCGGTTGCTCACACATGCGATTCCGACGGTCGACATCTGCCAGAGTCCAAGTCCGTCCACTTCCGCCGCAGACACCCGAAACCGATTCTGCAGCCGGGCCGTCATCGAGTGGATAATCTGTCGCTTCCCTTTGAGGGAATGGTTCTCAGGCAACCGGATGGTGAGCGTGCAAACTGCAACATTCATTCCCGCAGTGCCCTCGCCGGACAGCGCGTCCTTCCCGAAGGGCTATTCGTCGAGGCCCTCAACGTTCGTGCCGAAAGGCTTGTTCGCTATCTCGGCCTTGTCCGCCAGAATCAACTCGGCGGCTATGCCGGCCGCGTCGATCATAATCTCACGGCAGCTCAGAGCGTGCTCGCGGCACAGCCAGTCATCCTGCCACTTCCGCGTCAGTTCCCTGCACAGTGTCTCGCCATACCTGGCAGCTATTCGGTTCGGAATCTGGTTGAAGATGCGGTAGAGTCCGGGGCGGCCGTAGAACTGCTCCTTGGACTTCTGCGCCACTTCCTTGACGTCGCCATCAGGAAGAGCTGTCCGTCCGTGCGCGGCACTCACTGCCAGCACCGCTCCGCTGATAGCGCCGCATGTGCCACCATACAGACCAACCCCTCCCCCAAAACCGGTGGCCAGCCGCATGGCCTCGTGTGGAAGCCCGAGGTCTATCTCAGACAGGACCGCCTCGAACACGGTTTCAGAACAGTTGTAGCCGAGCGCGAAGTTCTTCTTGGCCCGTTGCCGCACCCGCTCAATCGTCTCCTCAGTGCTCAATATCCACCTCCCTGGGAACTATGCAACGTATAATAGGGCACTGGACAGGTGAGTTCAAACATGACGTACTCAGTCGAATGGCACGGCGACGGCCTCCAGATTCTGGACCAGAGCAGGCTTCCATTCCAGGAGCGCTATGACCTGCTTCGGTCAGTCGAGGAAGTGGCGTCGGCAATACGTGAGATGCGGGTGCGCGGCGCACCGGCGATAGGCGTGGCAGCGGCCTACGGAGTGGCACTCGCCGCACTCCAGTCAGAGGGTGCAGCGCCAACGCTCCGCCCGCCCGCCATTGAGGCGGCCATCAGCGAGCTGGAGCGTACGAGGCCCACCGCCGTCAACCTGTTCACCGCGCTGAACCGCATGAGAGGCGCGTTGCGCCGGAGCAACGCTGCCGATATGACCTCAACGCTGATACGGGAAGCGCTACGCATCCACGAGGAAGAGAAGGAGGCCACTGCAGCGATAAGTTCGCTCGGTGCGTCACTTGTTCCCGATGGCGCAACCGTTCTGACGCATTGCAACGCAGGGATGATTGCCACCGCGGCCCACGGCACAGCCCTCGGGGTCATCATTGAGGCCTATCGGCAGGGACGCGTGGAACGTGTCATCGCAACGGAAACCCGCCCCCTGCTCCAGGGAGCGCGCCTCACCGTGTGGGAGCTACTGAAGGAGAGCGTGCCGGTCACGCTCATCACGGACTCAATGGTCGGCCATGTCATGCACACTCAGGGCGTGG
>JAUVYD010000020.1 GCA_030603265.1 Dehalococcoidia bacterium | reverse complement strand
TGCACCAGATGCGAGGCCAGGTGGAGCCGGAGCGACAGGTCGAGGACGTCAAGATAGGTCTTACCGACACCCTTGGCGGTGACGGAGTGCTCTGCAACATGGTGCTCCAGAAGGGCTGGTAGGAGCCGGAGAGGAGACAAGCTATGGATTACAAACTGACATTCAAGGAATACAACAAGGCGCTCAAGAAGGGCCGAATCATGGGCCTGAAGTGCAAAGACTGCGGCAAGTACACTTGCCCGCCCAAGATGGTGTGCCAGGAGTGTGGCTCGACGAATCTCGAGGCCGTGGAACTCAAGGGCAGCGGCAAGGTCGTCACGTTCACCGTTTCCTACGTACCAGCCCAGGGCCGGGACGCTGAAGTGCCCTACACGGTCGTGCTGGTCGAGCTGGATGAAGGCCCGTGGCTGATGGGCAACCTCACCGATGTGGACCCCAACAAGGTCAACATTGACCTCATCGGCCGATCCGTGCAGCTGGGTCTCAAGATGAAGACCATCCCCGGCGATGCCTACACGGTTGGCGACAAGGAGGCAGAGGGGTCATTCGCGCGGCCGACATTCGTGTTCGCGTAGGGAATCGAACAGAAACACTGAGTGAAGACTACAGCGGAAGAACTGGCAGGGGCGTTGCAGCTGCCGGAAGCCTATCCACACAGACCGGAGAGTGTGGGCTTCCAGCAGACCCAGATGTCCTTGCTCTTCTTTGCCGGAGACTACGTCTACAAGGTCAAGAAGCCTGTCAATCTCGGCTACCTAGACTACTCGACGCTATCCGACCGCCATCGCCTCTGCCTGCGTGAAGTGGAACTGAACCGGCGGCTGTGTCCAGACGTGTACCTTGGCGTTGTTCCGATAGTCCGCCAGGGCGGGCGCCTCCTGGTGGAGCACGAAGGTGAGCCGGTCGAATACGCCGTCAAGATGCGGAGGCTGCCACAGGAGCGAATGCTCGACCAACTGCTCTCACGCAAGCTCGCAACCGCCGGGATGATGGAGGCAACAGCTCTCAAGGTGGCAGCGTTTCATGAGAAGAGCGGGACGAGCGACGAGGTCGCCGCATTCGGAGGCATCGTCACCATCAGGCAGAACACCGATGAGAATTTCGAGCAGACCGCGCCCAACATCGGAACCACCATCACTGCTGCCAACCACGAGATGATACGTGCATTCACGAACGGGTTCATCGAGGCAAACGCACCGCTCTTCTCCGAGAGGGTCAGTGACGGCAGAATCCGGGATTGTCACGGCGACCTGCACGCAGCGCACATCTGCATGACGGACGACATCTGCATATACGACTGTATCGAGTTCAACGACCGGTTCAGGTATGGAGATGTGGCGTCCGAGGTCGCCTTCCTCGCTATGGACCTGGACCGTCTCGGGCGCCAGGACCTCTCCCAAGCCTTCGTGAGCGCCTACCAGCAGGCATCGGCGGACAAGGGCATCGAGGCCCTCATTCCTTTCTACAAATGCTACAGGGCCTTCGTGAGAGGCAAAGTCGAGGGCTTCAAGCTCGCCGACCCGCTGATGCCGGAAGAGGAAAGGCAGGCTGCGCGGCGACTTGCCCGCAGGTACTTCCACCTGGCAGCAGGCTACGCCAGGGGCAAGGGATTGCTCGTTGTCATGTCCGGACTCACAGGCAGCGGAAAGAGCACGGTTGCCGGCGAGCTGCGCGAACTGCTCGGGTGTGAATTGATATCGTCCGATGTCGTGCGCAAACGGCTTGCGGGGCTCACGCCGACAGACCACAGATATGAGCCATTTGGCGAGGGCATATACACCGAGGCCTGGACAGAGCGCACATATGAGGAGATGCTGAGGCAGGCGCGGTCGGTGCTCGCCAGAGGAGGCTGTGCTATTCTGGATGCGGCGTTCCTACGCGAAAGTGAAAGGAATCGTGCGAGGCAAGTCGCCGGGCAGGCTTCCGCGCGCGTTCTCCTGGTCGAGTGCGTCGCGCCGTACGAAGTCATGGTTGAAAGACTGGTCAAGCGCCAGGCAGGAGATTCGCTGTCAGACGGGCGACCGGAGATACTCGACGGGCAGATTCGCTCCCGTGAGCCCGTGGCCGGACTCAGCAGTCAGGAGCATGTGACCATCGACACGGCACGCGACCCGGCCGACCTCGTGGAGGAAATATGGAGAAAGGTTTGAACAACATGAAATACGACATCAAAGACCCCGGGCTTGCCGCCGGCGGACAGATGAGAATCGACTGGGCGGCCCGGGACATGCCTGTGTTGAGGGGCATACAGGAGCGGTTCCATCGCGAGAGACCACTTGAGGGAATCAGGTTGTCTGCATGCCTCCACGTTACGACCGAGACCGCGAACCTCATGCTGGCGCTGCGGGAAGGGGGAGCCGACGTGCTCCTCTGTGCGTCAAACCCACTCAGCACACAGGACGATGTGGCTGCGGCGCTCGTAGCGCAAGGCATTCCTGTCCACGCTATCTGTGGCGAGGATAACGAGGTTTACTACAGGCACCTCATCGCCGCTATCGAGCACGAGCCGGACATCACCATGGACGACGGCGCCGACGTGGTCTCCACATTGCATCAGAAGTACCCTCACCTGTTGCCTCGACTCATGGGCGGGACCGAAGAGACCACCACCGGCGTGATTCGCCTGCGTAACATGGCGCGCCAGGGAAAGCTCGCGTACCCCATCATAGCCGTCAACGATGCCCGGACCAAGCATTTCTTTGACAACCGCTACGGCACCGGGCAAAGCACGATTGACGGCGTTACACGCGCCACGAATCTCCTGTGGGCCGGCCAGCATGTCGTCGTGTGCGGCTACGGCTGGTGCGGGCGCGGCATCGCCAGTCGGGCACGGGGCATGGGGAGCCACGTGATTGTCACCGAGGTAGCCCCCATCCCTGCCCTGGAAGCAGCCATGGACGGCTTCGATGTCATGCCGCTCCAGGAGGCTTGCCCGGTGGGCGACATATTCATCACGGCTACAGGTAACACAAGCGTCATCGACAGTGCGCCTTTCGCGCGAATGAAAGACGGGGCCATACTCGCCAACAGCGGGCACTTCGACGTCGAGGTTGACGTCAAAGCCCTCCGCGGAATGGCCACCGATATCTCCACCGTGAGGCCGCTCGTCGAGGAGTACCGCCTTACCGATGGACGCCGCATCTACCTGCTGGCGGAGGGAAGGTTGGTCAATCTGGCGGCGGCGGAGGGGCACCCGGCCAGCGTCATGGACATGAGCTTCGCCAACCAGGCGCTCTCAGCCGAATATCTCGTGAAGAGACACGGGGAGCTTGCGCCGGACGTCTACACCGTCCCACTGGAGATCGATGAAGAAATCGGGAGGCTCAAGTTGCTCTCGATGAACATCCGGATAGACAAGCTGACGGAGGAGCAGTCACGCTACCTCGCCAGCTGGGAATCCGGCACTTAGTGCGGGAAGGAGACGCAATGCCAAATAGCTTCAGGTCCTCGGAATCGTATCTGATCAGCTCGGAATCCGTCACGGAAGGGCATCCGGACAAGCTCTGCGACCAGATCTCCGACGCCATCCTGGACGCCATGCTCGCTGGAGACCCCCATGCGCACGTGGCGTGCGAGGTCGCGGCGGCAATGGGAATGGTGTTCGTCCTGGGAGAGGTGACTTGTGACACCTATGTGGAGATACCCGAGGTAGTCCGGAGCGTAATCCGCGAGGTCGGTTACACGAAGCCCGAGTACGGGTTCGACTACCGCACCTGCGGCGTGCTGGTCTCGCTCAACCAGCAGTCGCCCGACATCGCTGCCGGCGTGAAGGAATCGCTGGAAGTACGCACGTCCGAGACGGCGGATGCAGTACTGGATGGAACGGGTGCAGGCGACCAGGGCATGATGGTGGGATTCGCTTGTCGCGAGACTCCCGAATTGATGCCGCTGCCTATCTCGCTGGCACACAAGTTATGCAGGCGCCTGGCCGAGGTCCGCAAGGATGGCACGTTGCCCTACCTGCGTCCTGATGGCAAGTCCCAGGTCACCGTCGAGTACGAGCACGGCAAGCCAAAGCGCGTGGTGAACATCGTCATCGCCGCACAGCACGACCCGGGAGTCGAGCGGCCGACCATCGAGCGCGATGTAAGGCGTCACGTAGTGGAACCCGTCATACCTCCTGAGTTCATTACAGCTGACACCCCGCTGTTCGTGAATAGCGCGGGGCAGTTCGTGATAGGCGGCCCTGTGAGCGATACCGGCTTCACGGGCAGGAAGATCATAGTCGACTCGTACGGCACCGTGTGCCCGCACGGAGGCGGAGCTTTCTCAGGCAAAGACCCCACGAAGGTGGACCGCTCGGCCGCCTACATGGCCCGCTATGCGGCCAAGAACGTGGTAGCTGCAGGCCTGGCCGATAGCGTCCAGCTACAGGTGGCCTACACCATTGGCAAGTCCCATCCGCTCTCGTTGTCGGTCGAGACATTTGGCACGGGGAAGGTGCCCGACACCGTCATCCAGGACCTCGTTCAGAAACACTTCGATTTCCGACCAGAGTCGATAATACGGACACTTGGACTGCGCACTCCGATGTACCGGCCAATAGCAGCATACGGTCACTTCGGCAGAACCGACGTGGAGCTACCCTGGGAGAAGACCGACAAGGCCGACATCCTGCGAACTGAAGCGGGAGTGTAACGATGGCAAGCCCGATCAAGTTCGGCACAGACGGCTGGCGTGCAGTCATCGCAGAGGATTTCACGTTCGACAATGTGCGCGTATGCACCCAGGCGGTTGCCGCATACCTGGGCAGAAGCGCGGGACCCGGAGCGCGCATCGTGGTCGGCTACGACACGCGATTCGCGTCTGAGGACTTCGCCGCCGCAGTGGCCGAAGTACTGGCGGCCAATGGCGTGCACGTGTACCTCAGCACGACGGCAGTGCCCACCCCTGTCGTTAGCCATGCCGTCGTGGACCTCAAGGCAAACGGCGGAGTGGTCATCACCGCCAGCCACAACCCCGCGCAGTGGAATGGATTCAAGTACAAGGGGCCCGACGGTTCGAGTGGGGCAGTTGAGGTGATTGCCGAGATTGAGTGTGAGATAGCCGCGCTGACGGAACAGGCTGGGGCCCCTCCCATCAAGCGCCTGGCGCTGGAGGATGCCATCCGGCAGGGGCTCGTCGAGATGTATGACCCCCTTCCCTCCTACCTTGACCAACTCCGACGCCTTGTCGATGTCGAGGCCATCCGGAACATGCAGGGCACCGTGGTAATCGACTCGATGTTCGGCGTGGGCGCAGGATTGTTCCAGAGGCTTCTCGGGGGAAAGACCGTGCAGGTCGATGAGCTGAACGGTGAGAGAAACCCCGCGTTCCCGGGAATACGACCCGAGCCAATCGGCCCCAATCTGGAGAAGCTCTGCCGACACGTGCCGGAGATAGGTGCGCAGGTCGGGATTGCCACCGACGGCGATGCGGACCGCCTGGGCATCGTCGACGAAGAAGGACACTTCCTCAACCAGCACCAGGTATTCGCCCTGCTGTGCCTCTACCTCCTTGAGGTCCGAGGGGAGCGTGGTCACATCATCCGCTCAGTCACCACGACCGAGATGATTTCGACGCTCGGCCGAATCTTCGATGTGCCCGTCATTGTGACGCCGGTCGGCTTCAAGTACGTGGCGCCACTCATGCTCGAACACGACGCGATGGTGGGAGGCGAAGAGAGCGGCGGCTACGGTTTTCGCGGGCATATCCCCGAGAGAGACGGCATCCTGGCCGGGCTCTTCTTCCTCGACATGATACGTCAGACCGGCAAGACCCCGTCCGCGCTTCTGGCGCACCTGTATGAGATGGTCGGCACCCATCACTACGATCGACTGGACATCGAATTGAGCGCACAGGACCATTCACGCATCTCGGACGCGCTGTCAGGTCTCAACCCATCGACGCTGGGAGAAGCCCGTGTGCAACGGGTCGACCGCACAGACGGCGTCAGGCTGGTTCTGAAAGATGAGGCATGGGTGCTCTACAGGCTCTCCGGAACCGAACCCCTGCTCCGTATCTACGCCGAGGCGGAGAGTCCCGAGAGGGTGCAGCATCTCATAGCGGATGCGGGCTCGCTCCTTGGCATCTCGCGCGGCTGACAGCAACGGGCTCTGCCACAGGGCAGGATGCGCATCTCGGGAGGCTCCGGAGTCGCCAGGTCCCCGGCAACCACTCACCCACAGGAAGGGGAAACCGCTTGTTCCTGCCTTCAATCCCCTCCTCAGGCACGTCCTGCTGCAGAGAGAGGACGGAGACACAGTGGAAGAGGCTGACGGAGGGAAACCCCTTCTCTCCCTATTTCCTCTCCCTCAAGGATTTAAGCATCGAAGCAGCTAAAACAGTTTGTGCGATTGCAATACATCCAAATATTGTCAGGATCGCTATTTTCTCTATCTGGAATATCTCCGGACCTAAATTGCGAATCATAATAATTGGAGTAAGAAGAAGAACAACCAGGGGTGCTGAAACAGCCAGCCAATGCATAATATGTCTGGTTGGCTTTCTATATTCCCTGAGAGCCAGAACTCCAATGCAAACTGTTAGAACTGTCGCAACTAGACCGAGTACTACTCCTCTATAGTAGACAAAATCGGAGATATAGAATATTACCTTGGCTATGAAATACAACAAACCAAGTGAGATATAGACAGGATATGCCTTCTCTTTTGTGATTTTCATTTCTTGTCACCACTCCGTATTTTCGGCAAAACCGTACGACCTCTTCGTTGATGCTTTGTATACTGCTCTCCAAATTTCCCTTGGGCCATTTCTCTTCAACTCCAGTGTGTTTCCTAGAGCAAGAAATGGAACACAAAGGGTATAGCAAATCCAGAGCCAGCCCCTCTGCGAGGGTCTGGCGAGGCAAGCCTTGTCCAAGATCCAAAAGGTGAAATCTGGCGGAGGGAGCGGGATTCGAACCCGCGACCCCGATTTCTCGGAGTAACCGCTTAGCAGGCGGCCGCACTAGACCTCTATGCGATCCCTCCGTGCGTGCACATGACAGCACTGTGAACGCTCGTATTATGGCATAGCCTGTGCGGCCACACCAAGCACTGCGAACGCAGTCACCTCAATCAACAAGCCGCAACAGGCGAACCCTAGTGCCCTGCCGCGTGCAGGGCAACCCAGCGGACGTCCGCCATGACGATAGACTCCTCAATCTGGCGCTCAGGTATCCGCCAGTACGTCCGCAGCAGACATTCCCGGTGTTCTTCTCCGACAAGCTGGTAGCCATGCCTCTCGTAGAAGGAAATCGCGCCGACATCCGCCCGCCATGTACCGACGAGTATGGGGCGCCCACTGAGAGCTTCAAGGTGTTCGAGCAGCATCGCCCCGATGCCACGACTCTGGAGTCCGGGGGATACGTACGCGTGCCGTATCAGGTCAACATCCCCACCACACTGAAGACCCATCACGCCCACGAGGCTGCCTGCCAACTCGGCGCACGAGAAGCGAACGCCATCGGCAAGCTCCTGCTCGAGTTCCTCTCGACGCATATACGGCTCATGCCAGCGATCATCCGGAATAACGCCGCGAAAGGCAATGGCCGCCTCGTTGATGACTGAGTAGACGGACTCGAAATCACGCCCCACGTATTCCCGAACGCTCACGGCAAGGTCAGGACCGGTCATCCGTTTTCTCCTCCCTGCCCGAAGCCTTCGCCTCCACGCCCCAGTGCTGTAGCTCAATCATGTTGCCCTCGGGGTCAGCGGCATAAAGGATGCCAAATTCCAGTCTATCAAGGGCTTCAGCCTGCTCCTTATTCTCAATCTTAATGTACCTCATGGTTGTATCGAGACTTTTATGCCCAGCGAGGTCCTTTATAATAAAGGGAGTTACCCCTTTCTGATGAAGTCTGGTGCAGAAGGTGTGCCTCAACAGATGGGGACCATGCTTACCCTTATTGATGCCAGCCAAATTCAGGTACCTTCGCACTACACCATAAACATAGGTGCGACTCAGGTTGCCACCTTTGGTTCCCACAAAGAACCAGCCGTTTCGAGCCTCTGGACGGTTAGCCAGATAATTTGCCAATGCCCACCCTGTTTCTGTATTCAGATGGAGATACTGCTCTTTATTCCCTTTCCTGGTTATCTTTATTTGACTCCGGTCAAAGTCAACATTGACTAGCTTCAGATTTGTTAGCTCTGATACCCTCAGCCCGACGTGAAGGAAGAGGACAGCCATTGCCATATCCCGTTCACGAACCCGTGGTTTGGCCTTTTGAGCTATCGTTGTCAAAAAGCGAAAGCACTCATCTTCAGTTAAGTATTCCGGCTCTTTCTCCGGTATCTTGGGGCTCCTTATCAAGGCTGCTGGGTTAATTTCTAATCTCTCATTCTCTACCAGGTAGTTGAAAAATGACTTTATCGCTGCCAGCTTTCGTGCTCTGGCAGCACTGGAGTTACCTCTCTCCAAGGCCAAATAGTCCAGATAGCCTCGAATGTCATCCCTGGTAATTTCTGCCGCCTCAAATCTGTCCCGCTGGCGTACGAATGGAAACAGTCCTTTCCCCAAGTCAAGGCAGTATGCCCTAATAGTGCATGGGGAGTTCCCTCTCTCCACCTCGAGATAGCGGAGAAACCTTCCCAATTCACTTTTCACGATTTTCCCTCCTTGCTTCCGACCATACTCTCGCGGCAGAAGCCAACTAAATTGTTTTTTTGTCAAGTTTTTCCAATGATTTGTTGATGGCCTCCGATTCTGTCCGCCTCTAACTGTTCAGCGAAAATGTCCGCATGCAGGAGATAGTGGCGCTGAACGCAAAGGAGCAGAAGAGGTTGAAGACTCTCAACATGGTGGAGCGGGGAGATCTGAAGATGAAGGAGGCAGGCAAGGTGATGGGACTGTCAGTGCGGCAGGTACGGAGGTTGCGTGTGTCGTATCGAGTGGAGGGTGCTGCAGGTCTGGCGTATGGGAACCGAGGCGACGGCCACACAATGCGCTTGATGCTGCTGTAGCGGGCCGTGTAGTGGTGTTGACGGAGTCGAAGTACCAGAGGGTGAATCAGCAGCACATGATGGAACTGCTGAAAGAGAAGGAAGGGATACGCATATCACGGTCGGCACTGCGGCGCGTGCTGTTGCGCGTGGGGATAAGGAGTCCACGAACGTGGTGGGCTCCGAAGCACCGCAGCAGGCGTGAGCGCCTGCCGCGGGAAGGAATGCTATTACAGGTGGATGGCAGCCCACACGACTGGCTGCCGAGACAAGGTCCACCGGTGATGATGACGCAGTGACCCTCTCCTTCTCTGCTCCCCTCCTACACCACTTCCTGGGACTCTACTTCGGCTCCCTTCGTATCAATGCCGAGAGGGCTGTTTCTCCAACAGGCTCTTGGCAACGTTGTGCGTGAAGTCAAGTAACTACCAAAAAACAATTTAGTGCTGATAATGCATTTTTGTGGGTTGCAAGGAGGGTGATGCCTATTGAAGTAGCTTAACTGCCCGGGAGTTCCAGAAAAGGAACGCACAAATCGAACAAGGGAGGTACGAAACAATGAAGAAATTCAAGAGCATTAGACACTTGGTCGCTCTGGGTGTCGTCCTGGCACTGATGCTATCAGCCTCGGCGGTCGTCTATGCAGAGACCGGCACGGTGACTGTTACCGGCGGTACTCTTGCAGTGACCCCAGCCAATATCACCAACCTCACCGGCGTCACCCTGGACGGTACGGACCAGACGAGCACCAGCGCCTCCGGCGGCAACAGCTGGGCGGCAGAGGACCCCACAGGGACGGGCAACGGCTGGAACCTGACCATCACCTCCACCGACTTCGGCATTAACGAGGTGCAGCAGGTCTACACCGACGCAGCCAGCGGTAACCTCACGCTGACCTACAGCGGAGAGACGACCGGGAGCATCCTTTACAACGCCGACGCTTCGGCTGTAGAGACTGCGCTGGAAGCACTGACGAACATCACCGATGTGACCGTAACGGGAGAGGGCACGAGTGGTACTCCCTGGGTGGTGACCTTCGTGGATCCCGGCAAGCAGAACATCGCCGAGATGACGGGCACCGACGTTGACCTGTCCGCCGAGGCCGTCATCACAATCTCGACCACGACCCAGGGCAGGACGATCAACATCTCAGCGGCTGACCAGGAGTTCAAGATTCAATTGCTGGACGCGAACATAACAGTCACATCTGGCAACACCAAGCCCACCTCCTCGGTGACATCCCTGACGGTTATTCCCGAGACAGGCAGTACCTTGAAGTTCCTCTCGGCTGCGGTGGATACGGGTATGGGTGACTACGCCATCAACCCGAACTTCGAACTGGAGGTCATCTCCGAGACCTATGCGGGGACCTACACAGCGACCTTTACCGTCGCTATCGTCTCAGCCCCGTAAACATTAGCTCTGACACTCAGAAGAAGTAGCGCAGATTGAGGCTGGTGTTTAATGGTATGTGTCAGGCTGCAGCGGCGACGCTCGTCGCCGTTGCAGCCATCGTGGTGGTCTCTGTCGATACCAGCGGGCAGGCTCTCAAGATAGCCTCAGCGGCTGTGGGCGAGGGTGATGGCGTTTACGACCTGACTCTCGACTTCCGGTTGACAGTCCCGGCGGAAACCTATAAGGGTAACGACACTGGCACAGCGACTATCGTCATCGGCGCGGGGCCATGACGGAGGCCCGGGCAGAAAGAAGGATATAAGTGAAGAGAAAGCTTTCCCTGGTGCTCGCAGCTGTCAGCATTGCCCTTCTCGCTGGGGCAGGCATCGTCCTGGCCGACGACGGGAATATCTCCTTTGGCATCAGGCCCACCAAGGGAATACCGGGCCAACCTGAGACACTCTCGTATTTTGTCCACGAACTGGCGCCCGGCTCGGTGATGACCGATGAAGCGTTAGTTATGAACAGCGGGGACGTGCCCGTCACTCTGAAATTGTTCGCCGCCGACGGAATCACCGCCATAAACGGCGGCACCGCCTTTGCCCAGCAGGGCCAGGAAATAAACGGCGTGGCTCGCTGGCTGTCCCTCTCGGTGACAGAAATCAGGTTAGAGCCGGGCGAAGACAGGGTGGTGCCCTTCACTATCAATGTACCCCCGGATGCCTCACCCGGCCATCACGTGGCCGGCCTGGTGGTGGAAGCTCCGCCCAGCGGGGGAGCGTCACCTACCGGGGAAGACGAGGCACAGTTCACGGCGAGCGTGGTCCGGCAGGCAGGACTGGCAGTGGTAATAGATGTGCCCGGCACCCATATCGCTGGGCTGGAGATCACCAAC
>JAUVYD010000239.1 GCA_030603265.1 Dehalococcoidia bacterium | reverse complement strand
GTCGCCGCAGCACCGGCGATGCCTCTCCGGGATCAATCACAAGTGCTTTGCCGGCATCCTCCACAACGTACGCAAGATTGTCCGATATGACCGGAATCGCCGTTGTCACACGCATGTTCCCCATCCTGTGAAGGTCTACCGTCTGTCATGGCCCGCCCGGTGAATTACGCCTCAAGTGGAACAAGACACCGGCACGTTTACGGACCCTCATCAGCGAGTATACAATACGAATCCGACATCGTTTGCTTCTGTGCGATGACTACATGACGGACGACTGCCGACGACAGACACAGAGTCATCCCCTTTCGACAGAATGACATTCACTGCGCAATCGAAGCTCATACGAACGTGCACACTGCTCGCGACCATCAGCGCCGCCGCATGCATCGCCTGGCCGTCGGCCATGTCCGCCGACTCGCCACAAAGTGAGACCTTCCTGTCCGATGCCGCAGACGGCCATCTCAGGCAGAACGGGGAAGATGGCTGGGAAGCGCTTAGAAACTCAAATGACCCGGCCGAGGTGTTCGCAGACCTCCGCTACGTGAAGGTCAACACGAGGACCGACATCATCTACCGCGGGTTCCTGTTCTTCGACACGTCCTCTCTGCCCGACGATTGCGAACTCACCGGGGCAGTGCTGCACATCTACTCCAAGTGCACCGGTGACCTCGACAACTGCCAACTCTACATCCTGGGAGGCACCGACGAATACCCGAGCATGCCGCTCGCGCCCAGCGACTACGCCTTGCCCGACGAGTCACTGCCGGTGTGCGCGCGCGTTGACGTCGGCGAATGGACCGAGCTCGCCTACCGCGCTCTCCCGCTTGAGGACCCTGACACCGTCGTCAACAAGGCCGGCATAACGAAGTTCTGCCTCCTCGAGCGGCGGGACTACGAGGGCGTGTCGCCACCCGACCCGAGGAGCGAGAACGAATTGAAGCTCTATTCGCACGAGGAGGGCGACGGATTCCAGCCCTACCTCGAGGTCTCGTGGGGTGAACAAACTCCTGGCGAGCAGGCCGCAGCAACACCGGCGGATGGGAACCACCCGGCTGCGGGAACGACTACGCATGTTGCCATCGCGCTGGCACTTGTGGCAACCACGGCCATCGCCGTCGTCGCCCGGAAAAGGGCACGCAGAGCCACGAGCAACCACGACTGACTCGTACGCATCCTCTCCGTTGCCCTCCGCTGCCCCCATGTCTGTACCCGGATTCAAGGAGTGGTCCGTGTTTGCCCGTCTGTGTCGCCGGAGTACAACGAGGCACACGCTCGCGGGAATGCGCCGGGCGCGACCCGCTACTTCTCTCCGCGCAGCCGCGCGGCCAGGCTTGAGACAGCCGCCTCATACGCTCCTGACTTCACGTCATCGGCAGCCACCGAGGCAGTCGCAACAGGCTCCTTGCCTGCGAGCGCGCCCATCTGCTTGAAGACGCGAGGCGTCGATTCCCCTCCCCTCGTGCAGAAGAAGGCAACTTGCGGCAGGGACTTCTTCTGCTGCTTCAGGTAGCTGCGCGCGGCGGGCGAGACACTACCGACCCAGACGGGCGTACCGACAATGACCATATCGTAGTCCACAGCGCTGTGCGTCGCCTTCTTGATGCCCGAACCAAGGCCCAGCGCAGCGGCTCCCGCTGCGCGCGCGATGCCTCCACCACCCTTCTTCTCACCATCTCCCATCCTATACGTCGGCCGGGGACGCTTCTCCTCAATCTCCTCGATGTCGGCAGAGAGCTCCCTGGCAATTGCCTCCGCCACGCATCGTGTCCGTCCCGAATTCGAGTAGTACACGACCAGCGTCTTCATGTTCTGCGCCTCCTGACACAACGCAATTCCAGACTCTCATCGTACAACAGGATGACTTCTCCTGCACAGACGCATCCGAGGCGATTGACACGAGACGGTGTCATGTCTACGCCGCCGGAAGACAGAGTCGGTGGAGGTGGAGACGCGGGACGAGTTATGTACTTGAGGGCAACCACGGCCATCGCCGTCGTCGCCCGGAAAAGGGCACGCAGAGCCACGAGCGACCACGACTGACACACTCACACGTGCCCCCTCCGTTGACTTCCACTGCCTCTGTGTCTATACTCGAATTGAGGAGTTGTCCTCGTTTGCGCGTCTGTGCCGCCGCGGTACAACGGCAAAGGAGAGGCGACTGACAAACTCACGTGGAGGGGACGGCCGGGCATTGAGTTGACACACCCGGCGCAATGGCAGCCGTTTCCGCAGGCAACCACCACCAGGTATGCGGAGGGAGGGAAGAAGATGTACGAGAAGATACTGGTGCCTCTGGATGGCTCCAAGGAATCCGAATGCATAATCGACCACGTCCGACTCATTGCGAAGTCGTGCGGGGTCCCGGAAGTGGTGTTGCTCAGGGTGATTGAACCGTTCTCCCCGTCCAGCATCAGCTACATCGGTGAGGCAACCGCCCGCAACGTCGAGCAGAAGACGAAGGTAGCAGCCGAGGAGTATCTCTCTTACGTGGC
>JAUVYD010000068.1 GCA_030603265.1 Dehalococcoidia bacterium | reverse complement strand
CAAGCTCATCGTCAAGGCGGGCGCAGGCGGCGCGATTCTCGCGCCCGCGGGACAGGAGCCAAGGCGTATTCCGGGCTTCACTCTCAAGAAACCTGTGAGCCCCATGGGCGCGGGCGATTGCTTCGTTGGAGGGTTCACGGCCGGCATCTTGAAGGAGCAGCCGCTTGAAACCTGCGTGCGCTGGGGCAACGCGGTCGGTGCGTTCAGCACCATGGCCTACGGCCCTTTCCACGGGTGTCCGAGCTTCGACGAGCTACAATCGTTTCTGGCAGGCAAAGAGGAGATATCGCGCTAGTGCGCGCAGTCTAGATTCAACCATCTGCAAGGAGGACTACACAGTTATGAAAGCCAAGGACTTCCGCGGAATCATCCCCCCGATGATGACCGCGTTCACGAAGGACGGCGAGATCTACGAAAAGGGAACCAGGGAGATTGTGGATTTCATCGTCCCCCACGTACAGGGCCTGTACCCTGTTGGCAGCTATGGCAGCGGCCCGATGATGTCCATCGCCGAGCGCAAGAGGACGGCCGAAATCGTCGTCGACCAGACCAAGGGGCGCGTGCCGGTGATTGTCCACGTCGGCTGCTCGGACACCAAGAATACGGTGGAACTCGCACGCCACGCGGAGTCCATCGGCGCTGCCGCTGTTGGAGCCGTTACGCCGTACTACAACGAGTACGACCAGGAGTGCATCTACATTCACTTCAAGACACTGCTTGATTCTGTCGGCATCCCCGTGTTCCTGTACAACAATCCGAAACTCTCGGGCAACAAGGTGTCCGATAGTACTGTCCTGAGGCTCGTGAAGGACGGAATCGCCGGTATCAAGGACAGTACCTTCGACATAGTGAACTACTACCACACCGAGATGGCCCTGAAGGATTTTCCGGACCTCAACCTTATTATCGGCACTGAGGCGATGCTCGTAGCGACGTTCGATGCCGGCGCGCAGGCGGCTGTCACGGGGCTCGGCAACGTGTATCCGGACCTCATCGCACGGCTCTACCAGGACTACCTGAGCGGCGACAGGCGCAAGATGATGGAGACGCAGGAGCTTGTGCTCAAGGTGCGCCAGATTACCAAGTTCGGACTGACGGTGCCCACCTGCCACGCCGTCCTGGATCTTCGCGGCATCGATGCAGGCTATCCACGCCTGCCGTTCACCAAAGTCTCTCCCGAGGTCTTCCAGAAGGTGAAGGTTGCCCTGCAGGAACTCAACCTGCTGGAGCCTACGCGCAGCATGCACGTACTAGACCTGCATAGCTGGAGTGTCGGTACTGCCGAGGCACGAAGTCTTCAACGCGACCTCGCCACACGAGTGGTGAGGTCGCGTTGTCTTTCCGGTAACCCACGCTACGTCGCCGGTGCGGACCTGTCAGTGGACCGCGTTCGTGGGCGAGGCCGGGCAGCGGTTGTCGTGGTCTCGTACCCCGGACTGCAGATTGTCGAGGTGCAGACTGCCGAGGGCGAACTCGACTGGCCGTACGTGCCCGGATTTCTGTCCTTCCGCGAGGCGCCGCTGGTTCTCGCGGCGTGCCGGAAACTGGACATAGCTCCCGACCTGCTGATTGTCGACGGGCAGGGAGTGGCCCATCCCCGTGGCCTCGGCCTGGCATCCCATCTGGGACTCTTCCTCGATATTCCCACCATCGGTTGCGCCAAATCCCTGCTGTGCGGTGCGCACGGAGCGCTGGATGAGAGGCGTGGAGCGTTGACCGACGTTGTCTATGATGGCGAGGTCGTTGCCGCGGCGCTGCGAACGCGGGACGGCGTGAAACCGGTCTACATCTCTATAGGACATAAGGTTGACCTTGCGAGCGCAGTCGAATGGGTGCTACATTGCAGTGTAAGGTACAGATTGCCTGAACCGACCCGGCTTGCCCATCTAGCTGCCGGTGGCAGGTTGCCCTGATAGTGGTGTCGCGGTTGGCACTTGCTTTATTGAGAGGAGCCCTTATGTTCGAATTGCGTGATAGCCTTGAGACCCTTCTTCGCCGACTCTCCGATGTCATGGTGCGTCTTTGACATCGCCGGCGAAGAGAAGCAGATAGAAGAACTCGAGCAGAAAGCGTCCGCCCCAGACCTCTGGAAGGACCAGAGGAAGGGCAAAGCTCTCATGCGAGCCCTTGATGGGAAGAAAGGACTCGTTGCTGCGTGGCGGGGCATGGAGAAGCAGACAGGCGAGCTGCTCGGGATGGTAGAACTCGCCATGGCCGAGAGCGACGATTCCATCGAGGATGACGTCGCAGGGGAGGCGCAACGACTGTGGGCCGATTTCGAGCAGATGGAGACGCGCCTTCTGTTGTCCGGCGAACTCGATGACCGCAATGCTCTGTGTGCGCTTCACGCCGGAGCAGGCGGGACTGAGTCCCAGGACTGGGCGAGCATGCTGCTTCGGATGTATGTCCTGTGGGCGGAGAAGCGGCACTACGATGCGGAGGTGCTCGAGGTATCCGAGGGCGAGGAGGCCGGTATCAAGAGCGCATACCTCAGCGTGCGCGGAGACCACGCCTATGGCTATCTGAAGGGGGAACATGGCGTACATCGGCTTGTTCGCCTGTCGCCGTTCGATGCCGACCATGCCCGCCACACCTCGTTTGCACTGGTTGAAGTCCTGCCCGAGGCCGACGAGGAAGTGGACATAGACATTCCGCCGGACGACCTGAAGATTGAGGCGTTCAAGGCAAGCGGCCCCGGTGGTCAGCATATGCAGAAAACGAGCAGCGCCGTGCGCATCACGCATCTCCCGACTGGCATCACGGCTGCGTGCCAGAGCCAGCGCTCGCAGCATCAGAACAAAGAGGCCGCGCTCAAGATCATCTATGCCCGGTTGCTTGAGGCGGAGCGGTTGAAGAAGGAGAAAGAGCGAGCCGTGCTGAAGGGAGAGCGCGTGGATGCGGGATGGGGCAACCAGATTAGAAGCTACGTGTTGCACCCCTACAAGCTTGTGAAAGACCACAGGACCGGATTCGAGTCGCCGGGAGCTGAGGCCGTTCTTGACGGTGCGCTGGACGGCTTCACAGCGGCCTATCTGCGATCAAAGGTAGGTGAGTCGCAATGAAGAGGCTTCTACCTGCGGTTCTACTGGTATTCTGCTGTCTCCTGGCTCCGCCAGTCCCCGCAGCGTCGGCTCCCGACTCGTTAGAGGTTCTGAGCAGCACCGTCGAGGCACAGTTCCCGCTGAACCTGGTGTTCTCGGTAGAGGCCGAGAGCGCAAGCACTATTGAGGACATCCGACTCCTGTATCAGGTCGACAAGATGAACTATGCAGAGGTCATAAGCGAGGCATGGCCGCCGTTTGAGGCTTCGACCAGGGTCAGCACGAGCTGGACCTGGGACATGCGCAGAGCAAGCCTGCCGCCGGGCGCCGACGTCACTTATTGGTGGAAGCTACGTGATTCGAGTGGCGCTGTGATTGAGACATTGCCGAAACTCGTGAGCTTCGATGACGACAGGTTCGAGTGGCGCGCACTGGAATCGCCGGACGTGACAATCCTGTGGTACTCAGGGGACGAGTCCTTCGCCGGCGAGCTGCTTGATGTGTGTGAATCGGCAATCGCAACGCTTGCGGTTGACGTCGGAACGAGGGTGGACAGACATATCGACATCTACATCTACGGGTCGTCGGCTGACTTGAGACAGGCTATGGTGTATCCCCAGGAATGGACCGGGGGAGTGGCCTTTACCGAGTATGGGATTATAGCCATCGGCATCGGTCCCGGGGATATGGACTGGGGCATCAGGGCGCTTCGACACGAGCTCACGCACCTGGTCGTGCATGCAGCCGTGTTCAGCCCGTTCGGACGGCTCCCGACCTGGCTTGATGAGGGTCTCGCAATGCACAATGAAGGCGAAGCCCAGGAATCGTTCCAGTCGCTCCTCTATGCGGCGGCCGGACAGGACGCTCTACTGTCGCTGCGGACGCTGAGCGGACCGTTCTCCTCGGATACTACGAAGGCGTATCTCTCCTATGCGGAGAGCCACAGCATCGTACAGTACCTGCTTGAAGAGTACGGGAGCACTGCCATGCACAACCTCCTGATGTCTATCAAGGATGGAGAGACGGTGGATGACGCGCTCATGATGAGCTTTGGACTCGACATAGATGGTGTGGAGGCGGGATGGCGCGCCTCTGTCATGGAGGAATTGGCTAGTGCCTGACGTTCGGAGACTCTCGACCTCGGCGTTGGTCTCCACCTTCTGCTTGTTGACATCCCTCGCGGTGGTACTCCTCTGTCTTCTGGCGGTGCTGCCGCTACTCACCTCGTGTCAGCCTGTCGACGAGCCATCCGGGGACGTGTCCGCCCTCCACATGTGGGACACGGGGCCAATCACCCTTGACCCTGCCGTGTCAGGCGAGATGACTTCTCACTCCTACGTGATGAATCTCTACAGCGGCCTCGTGAAGCTGAATGCCGACCTTGAGATAGTGCCGGACATCGCGGCCTCGTGGACTGTATCCGAGGATGGCACGAGCTACGTCTTCAGCCTGCGGGAGAATGTGAAGTTTCACTCTGGCCGAACTCTCACTGCGGCTGACTTCAAATACTCATGGGAGAGGGCGTGCAACCCGTCAACGGGCTCCGGGACGGCGGCGACATACCTTGGAGACATCCTGGGTGCCCGCGACGTAATGGAGGGTCGCGCTACGGAAATCACCGGGGTGACTGTGGTGGATGACTACACGTTGCGAGTCGACATCGAGGCTCCCAGGGCCTATTTCATCGACAAACTCACGTACCCGACGGCTTTCGCCGTTGACAGGGAAGCGGTATCTCGGGGTCCCGAGTGGTGGAAGGAACCAAACGGGACAGGCCCGTTCAAGCTGTGGCGCTGGGAACAGGGAAGCCTCATTGTCCTGCTGCGTAATCCCGACTACTACGGAGAGCTGCCGAAGCTGGACAGCGTCCACTTTCATCTGCTGTCCGGATTACCCATGGCGCTTTACGAGCAAGGGGAGATAGACGTGGTCTCCGTGTCGGCTGCTTACATGGACCAGGCCACCGATCCTGCGAATCCCGTGCACACGGAGCTGGCATCGGCGCCGGAGTTGAGCCTGTACTACATCGGCTTTGATGTGACGAAGCCGCCGTTTGACGACGTCTACGTTCGCCAGGCATTCTGCCACGCCGTCGACAGAGAGCGCATCGTACGCGTGCTGTTCAAGGACAGCGTCCGGGTTGCAAGCGGATACCTCCCTGCCGGGCTGCCCGGCCATGACACATCGCTGAAGGCGTTTGAATATGATCCCGCTCTGGCCCTCGACTTGTTGGAGATGTCCTCCTATGGCTCGGCGGACCAGTTGCCTCCTGTCACCATCACCGTGTCGGGCTACGCGAACCAGTTCCCCGAGTACATCGCGGCGGCAATGCTCGATTGGAGGGAGAACCTGGGGGTGGAAGTGTCGGTGCGGCAGCTTGAGCCCGATGCCTTTCTCTATCGCCTGCGGGATGAACGTGATGAGTTGTACTCGTTGGGGTGGATCGCGGACTATCCGGACCCGCACAATTTCCTGGGCGTGTTGTTCCGCACGGGTGAGGCGAACAACGTTGGAGGCTACTCAAATCCTGAACTCGATGAGTTGCTCGACCGTGCCGCTGCAGAGCAGGACGAGGAGACGCGCCTTGAGATGTACCGGCAGGCCGAGCGAATGGTCATTGATGATGCCCCGTGTCTCCCGCTGATGTACGGCGCCAACCACGTGCTCGTGAAGCCGTACGTTTCAGGCTACCGGCCCGGTCCTCTCGGGATACCCGACCTCTCCGCTGTCAGTGTTGATCGGCCATAGGAGCCTGTCGGAATAAGCGCACTGACGGTGAGACTACACAACGCAGGGCAAGGTTGGTGCGCCACTTCACGAAGGCCAGGAGTGCGCGAAGCGCGGAATGTAGATACCGTCTTGGATGTCAAGATTGATTCATGGCGGTGGTGGCGAGGGCGTGGCCGTGGTTTGTGATGTAGTGGCACGTTGCACGTGCCCTGTGGCCGATGAAGGTCACGGCAGCAGTCTATGGTTGCCTGTGGGGACACGGTGGAGGTTCGTGCTGTAGGGGCAGGGCTCTGTCCCTGCCAGTGGGGAAGGGTGGCCTATCTGTAGGGGCGATGGCATGCCTCGCCCGTCCCCTTGTCATCACACAGCGTCGCAAAGGTCGGCACGGCACTGAATGCCATACCACCCCACGGGCACGTGTAACCTGCCCCCACATCATGAACCATGTCCGACGGACGGACACAGAGGTCCGCCCCTACACCAGGGGACTCGACCGTGAATGGTGATAATGAGTGGCGTGTCAACGGCGCGACATGGGCGGCTGCTCCCTTCGTACCAATGCCGAGGGGGCTGTTATTCCGACAGGCTCCTAGCCGCGGGGTGGTTCGCGTGTAGTCGAGAGGTCCTGCCAGAGCTGCTCCACGCGGGCCTCGAGTTCCTCGAGGCTGCCGTCGTTGTAGATGATGTCGTCCGCATGTTCCATCTTTTCGATGGCCGACATCTGTGCCGCGATTCGCGATTTGCTTTCGGCCCCGGTCTGGTGGCGGTCGCGCCTCAGCCGGTCGAGGACAAGAGCCTCCTGCGAGGCCACGAGCCAGATAGTGTCGACCATCCTTTGCCAGCCTGCCTCGACGAAGAGAGTCGCCTCCACGGCGGCCCATTCGTAGCCCTGCCTGCGGAATCCGGCAAGTAATTGTTGTACCCGGCGCTTCGTTGCAGGGTGCACCAAGGCGTTGAGCTGCTCCCGCGCGGCGGCATCGCCGAATACCCTTCTGCCAAGTGCGGTCCTGTCCACCTCTCCGTCCGGCCCCAGGACTTCCGGGCCGAAGGTGCTCAGGATTCCGCGCCACACGGTCGTTCCCTTGCGATATGTCTCGTGCGCCTGCATATCCGCGTCGATTACGGGACAGCCCCGCCGTTCGAGCATGTGACACACGGTGCTCTTGCCGCTCCCGATATTGCCCGTGACTCCAATTACCCGCATCAGGAGCATTATAGGATGTGGCGCGCAAAAAGGCAGCGTGTTCTGCCAGCGGAAGTTCCAATAATTGACCGTTGGAATGGGGGGAAGGCGGTGTATAATGGCAGGAGATGGAGCGGGAAGCTCTGCTCTATGAGCAGTTGACTGGCGCCCGGGTTCGCTGCCACGTGTGCCAGTGGAGATGCACAATCAACCCCGGGAGAGCCGGTGTCTGCCGGGTTCGTGTCAACCGTGACGGGGTGCTCTACACACGGAGCTATGGCGAAGTGTCATCGGTTGCCGCGGATCCGATCGAGAAGAAGCCCCTCTTTCACTTCTACCCGGGAAGCAAGACCTTCTCTCTTGGTGGATGGGGCTGCAACTTCCACTGCGTTCACTGCCAGAACTGGGAGATAGCGTGCACGGACTTG
>JAUVYD010000094.1 GCA_030603265.1 Dehalococcoidia bacterium | reverse complement strand
CAGCAACTTGTCGGCCACCTCAGGGCTTGACGCCCTCTTGACGAGGATGTGCTCTGCGCCAATGACCTCCGTGGTTTCACCGAAGACAACCGTGGCGCCGGCACGAACAAGCATATCAACCGCAGCACCGGCCGCAGGATTCGAAGCAAGGCCGGATGTCGTGTCGGAAGCCCCGCACTTCACGCCGACAATGAGGTCCGAAACCGGCACTTCGCACCGTTCAGCCTGCATCGTTTTCGCGAGTCGGCGGGCAGCGTCGATTCCTTTCTCGACCGCGATAGTGATGCCGCCGCCAGCCTGCACGCTGACAAGCTCCACAGGCTTGTCTGCCCGCACGGCGGCCACAATCTCGTCGGCGTCGACAGACTCGCAACCGAGACTGACCAGCACAACCGCTGCGACGTTTGGATTGCGGCACACTCCGATGAGCACGTCCGTCACGATCCTCACATCGGTCGGCAACTGGCAGCACCCCTGGTGGTGCAGCATGGGCCGCGCATTGTCGACTGCAGCCCCTATCCTGCGAGCCACCTCGTTCACACAGCCCACGGTCGGTATGACCGCCACATAGTTCCTGGCCCCTGCCCTACCCTCTTGCCTGCCATATCCTTGCATGTCCTCTCTTCCTCTCCTTACCTCTGATTTCTCTGCCGCGCCGGCTATGGCAATGCAGCGCCCGGGTTCAGTATGCCGTTCGGGTCGAACAGCTTCCTGATGCCCTGCATGAGCTCAAGCGACTTGTCGTCAAGACACAGCGGGAGCTCTTTGGTCCTGATTTTGCCCACGCCATGCTCCGCGGTGATAGCTCCCCCCATTCTGACCGCCTCCGCGTATATGTCGTGTTTCACATCACTGAGCACGCCTCGCTCATAGAGTTCGAGCGGAAGATGCGGATGTATGTTCCCATCCCCTGCGTGGCCGTAGGTGATGATGCGTGTCCGGTACTTCCGGGAAATCTCGTCCAGCACGTCGAGAAAGTTAGCGATTTCGGCCGGCGGCACGGCCATATCCAGGACGTCAGCCACCTGCGGCTTGAGCACCGGATAGAGCTCGCTTCGAATCTTGAGGATGTCCGCCTGCTCCTCCCGCGTATCAGCCATGAGGATGTCAACCGCGCCAAGCCCCTCGCACACCTTGAGCACATCAGCCGACTGGGCATAAACATCATCCTCATTGCTGCCCGTGACGATGACGATGAGATGTGCCATGCCCTTCTGGGCGGGCCATCGCATTCCGAGGTGGTCTGCCGAAATCTGAATCACGTCGCGCTCGACATACTCCAGTGCGAGCGGTATGACACCGGTCTGCAGTATCTTCGGGACAGCCTTGATGGCAGCATGCCTGTCGTCGAACGACACGATGAGAGTGGCCGACCCGGCGAAACGCGGGTAGAGCCTGAAGATGACCTTCGTGACGATGCCAAGTATGCCCTCGCTGTCTATCATCAGCTGCATCAGGTCAAGTCCCGTGTTGTTCTTGAGTAGCTTGCCCCCCATCGTGACGATCTCACCCGTGGGCAGGACAACCTCGAGGCCCTTCACGTACTGTCGGATTACGCCGAACTTCACCGCGCGTGTGCCGCCGGCGTTGCAGACGACCAGTCCGCCGATCTGTGCACCCTCGTCGCCGGGATGGGGAGGGAAGAGCAGGTCAGCCGCTTCGACCTCCTTCAACATCTTCTCAAGCGTCGCCCCTGCTTCAGCCACAACCATCAGGTTCTCTTTGTCGACCTCGACAATCCTGTCGAGCCTTTCCAGCGACAGTACGATGCCGGGGACAGTGGGCACCGCGCCTCCGACGCAACCAGTGCCACCACCCCTGGGAAATACCGGAATGCGGTGCTCGTTGGCGAACTTCAGGATGCTGGAGATCTCCCCTGCATCCGCAGGTTTCACCACCACCACGTCGGACGCAGGCTCGGGCAGCACCGGTAGGGCGGTCACATCCGTCAGGTAGCTCTCCATGAGCGCCATGTCGGTCAGCACCCAATCCTCGCCGACGATTTCTTTCAGCTTCGTTACCAGTTCGTTCTCCATCTTGCCTCCCGATTGTAGTTTTCGTGCGGCGCAACACTATCCAGCGACTCGGACTGATTGCAGGGCGATGCCAGGCGCCTTTGATATGTGAGACTCTGCCGGGGAGCGCACCTGACCGCGAGGGCGCGTGTGGCAACCGCGATTGGCTGCTCACCCATCACAGGGAAGCCGCTGCATGGCGAGGCGGAGCCGCAAATCGCTCGACGCCCACATAGTGGCCTGGTGGCTGTCGGTTTCGAGTCTCTCACTCCATCATTACCAGATACGGGGCGAACCTGCATATAGTGCGGCAGCTCCCCCCAAGGCTATCCCTTCGTTGGAAGCAACGACTACCGTGCCCCTGAAGGCTCAGTAGCGCTATAGCGGCAAGGCACCCCAGGCGGGCGACCTCTTGCGGAACAGAGTCAAATCATGCCAAACCGGCAGCATGACGGACAACAAAACCCAATAATTGTACACATTGCCGGGCGCACGCGGTAGTCTCTTGTGAGGTGGCTGGCAGTCCGCCGGACATTCTTGACGCTTCGAAAGGGGCGATGCTAAGCTAGCCTCAACATCCCACTTTCGACAACAATGGACACAGACGCCAGAACCCACCGCGTTTCTACCAGCGATGATGTCGAGGTATCTACATACCTTGGCATCGCCCAGGCACTGCAGGGTGAAGAGCCAATCCCTCAGGATACGACTCCCCTGAGTGGGCGCGAAGCAATCGTGATACTCGACTTCGGGTCGCAGTACAGCATGCTGATTGCACGCCGTATCCGCGAATGCCACGTATATTGCGAAGTGCTGCCATACGACACGCCTTGGGAGAGAATCGAAACACTGAACCCCAAAGGGTTCATTCTGTCCGGTGGCCCCGCAAGCGTGTACTCGCCAGGCGCACCGCTGGCGCCGACCTATGTCTACGAGAAGCATCTCCCCGTTCTCGGCATCTGCTACGGGATGCAGGCCATCGCACATCAGCTCGGTGGTGAAGTCACTCCCGGAGAGAACCACGAGTACGGGCACGCCGTACTCCATCTCGATGCAGATGACTCGCCCCTGTTCTCAGGACTGCCACCGTCGGGCCCTGTGTGGATGAGTCACGGTGACGTCGTGAGTCAACTGCCTCCCGGTTTCCGGGCTCTCGCCTACACAGAGAACTCGCCGCTCGCCGTCATCGGAAACAATGACAACGTGTACGGCCTCCAGTTCCATCCCGAGGTGACACATACGCCGCAGGGGCAGCAGATCATCGAGAACTTCGCCTACAAGGTGTGTGGCTGCAGCGGCAATTGGACGCCGGCCCGGTTCATCAATGAGAGTGTCGACCGAATCCGCGAACAGGTCAAGGACGGCAAGGTCGTGTGCGCCCTGTCAGGTGGTGTCGACTCGGCTGTCACGGCAATGCTCATCCACCGGGCAATAGGCGACAATCTCACCTGTATCTTCATTAACAACGGGCTGTTGCGCAGGGAAGAACCCGAGCGGGTCCTCAACACGTTCCACAACAACCTCAACGTCCGGGTGATATTTGTTGACGCCACCGACCGATTCCTGCGCGGGCTAAGCGGGGTTGTGGACCCCGAGCAGAAGCGTCGAATCATCGGTGAGGAGTTCATTCACGTATTCGAGGAGGAGGCCGTCAAACTCGGCGCGGTGGACTTTCTGGCACAGGGAACGGTGTACCCGGACGTTATTGAGAGCAGTAGTTCGCCGGAGCACAAGGCTTCTGCCCGCATCAAGAGCCACCACAATGTCGGGGGATTGCCGGCGCTGATGAAACTCAACCTCGTTGAGCCGCTGAGATACCTGTTCAAGGACGAGGTGCGCGAGGTCGGCCTGGGCCTCGGATTGCCCGAAGAGATGATCTGGCGTCAGCCCTTCCCCGGACCCGGTCTATCCATCCGCGTGATTGGCGAGGTGACCAAAGAACGCCTTGAAATCCTCCGTTCGGCAGACTGGATCGTCATGAACGAGATCAAGAAGGCCAACCTCTACAGACAGCTGTGGCAGAGCTTCGCGGTCCTGACAGATGTGCGAAGCGTGGGAGTCATGGGCGACTTCCGGACCTACGCATACCTCATTGCCGTGCGTGCTGTGAACAGCACGGACGCGATGACCGCCGATTGGGCACGGTTGCCCTACGAGCTGCTGGACAGGATATCGCACCGCATCGTCAACGAAGTTCCACACGTAAACAGGGTCGTCTACGACATCACCAGCAAGCCCCCCTCAACCATCGAATGGGAGTGAGCGCTCAAGTCAGGTGGGTGAGCCAATCTCAATGGCAACCGTTCGAATTCCTCTCTCCCCGCTTCGGTATTGTCATGCAGTCCCATACTGAGAGGAGCATCGGCGCGTGAGGATACTCGTCATCGGCAGCGGAGGCCGGGAGCACGCGCTTGTCTGGAAGCTGGCGCAGAGCAACCGCGTGGAACAGCTATTCGCGGCGCCGGGAAACGCCGGCACGGCGCGTATCGCCGAGAACATCGCGGTCGCGGCCACGGACATCGATGGCCTCGTGAAGGCGGCAACGACAAACAGGTGCGACCTGGTTGTCGTTGGCCCCGAGGTCCCTCTGGCGATGGGGGCGGTGGACCGCCTTCGAGAGGCAGAGATTCCCGCCTTCGGTCCCTCTCGCGCGGCAGCGCGACTCGAAGCAAGCAAGGCGTTCGCTCATGAGATAATGAGCAAGTGCAACATCCCGGCCGCTGACTCTCGCGCCTTCAGTTCTTTCGTTGAAGCACGCGATTACTTAGCTCAGCTTCGCTTCCCGATTGTGGTGAAGGCAGACGGACTGGCCGCCGGTAAAGGGGCGATTGTGACGCAGTCGTTTCAGGAGGCGGAGACCGCGTTGAAGGACATGATGGAGCGCCGCATCTTCGGAGAGGCAGGCGACCGGGTGGTCATCGAGGAGTTCCTCGAGGGCAGGGAGGTGAGTCTCCTCGCGTTCACGGACGGCACCAACGTGGCTCCCATGGTCCCCGTCTGCGACTACAAGAGAGCTTTCGACAATGACGAGGGACCGAACACGGGAGGCATGGGTTGCTATAGTCCCCCCGGTTTCTTCGACAGCGGTCTCGTACGAGAGGCGACGGACACCGTGCTGCTGCCCGTTGTCCGCGCCATGGCGGATGAGGGTTGGGACTACCGGGGAGTGATATACGCAGGCTTGATGGTGAGTGAGAAAGGCATCCGCGTGCTCGAGTTCAATGTACGTTTTGGAGACCCCGAGACGCAGGTGATAGTGCCCCGGCTCGAGAGCGACCTGGCGGAGATACTCCTCAGCTGTGTTGAGGGCAGACTTGAACCCGCAGCCATACAGTGGACGGACCGCTGCAGCGTAGGTGTCGTCCTCGCCTCCGGGGGCTACCCGGGCCCCTACCGGGACGGGATCCCGATATCCGGTCTTGACAGCAACGACGCAGATGTCGCCCTGTTTCACGCGGGCACCGCATTCAACGACAACGGTGGCGTAGTCACACATGGTGGGCGGGTGCTGGCCGTGGTTGCGACAGGAGACGACATTGCCGACGCGCGAAACCGTGTCTACCAGAATGTGGCGCGTGTATCCTTCCCCGGTATGATGTATCGTAATGATATCGCCTTGAGAGAGGTCGCGTAGATGGAGCCGATGATAGGAATCGTCATAGGAAGCGTGAACGACAAGGAACTCGTAGCACCCGCGCTGCAGGTGCTCGAGGAGTTCGGGGTGAAGCACGAGCTCTCCGTTATCTCAGCGCACCGCACTGCCGAGAAGGCACGCTCGTATGCTCTGGCGGCCGAGGAGCGCGGCGTTGAAGTGCTGATAGCCGCTGCTGGCTATGCGGCGCACCTTCCAGGTGTGCTTGCGAGCTGGAGCGCGCTGCCGGTCATCGGAGTTCCGCTGCCGACCAGCGAACTAAAGGGAATCGATTCCCTCCTGTCCATTGTGCAGATGCCGGGAGGTGTGCCTGTCGCCTGCACAGGGATAGGAAAGAGCGGCGCTAAGAACGCCGCGCTGATGGCCATCCAGATACTCGCGGTGCGCGATGAGCGCCTGCGGGCAGCGTATCGCACCTACAGAGACAACCTGGCTGCGCAGTGAGGTTTGCATGATTGAACGCTATTCCCGACCTGAGATGAAGGGCATCTGGTCGGACGAAAACAAATTCGACCTCTGGGTGAAGGTCGAGGTAGCCGCATGCGAGGCGTGGACTGAGCTCGGCCGGATCCCGGCTGACGACATGGTCAGGATTCGAGAGGCCACCGTCAATCTGGACAGACTTGCCGAGATTCTCCAGGTCACACACCACGACATGACGGCCTTTCTCGGATCGGTGGCGGAGAGCCTCGGTCCGGAATCGCGCTACGTCCACCTCGG
>JAUVYD010000222.1 GCA_030603265.1 Dehalococcoidia bacterium | reverse complement strand
GCACGTCAGGCGGTACAAAGGCGGGCTGTCTGTTGTGATGCTGGACATTGACTACTTCAAGCAGGTCAATGACGTGCACGGACACCGTGTCGGAGACCACGTCCTGGCTGAGCTCGCCGACTTCATGCGCCGCAGCGTGCGACAGACGGACGTCGTCGGGCGCTACGGAGGGGAGGAGTTCCTCATCATCCTGCCGCACACGGATGCCACGGGTGCGACCACCATGGCAGAGCGGGTTTGCGAAGCCTTGCGTGCAGCTCCGCTCCACGACGCCGCGGGCAGCGCATTGAAGGTCACCGCCAGCCTCGGCGCAGCCGAGTACTGCGAGGGCGACGACGAGGACTCGCTCATCAGCAGGGCCGATGCCGCGCTCTATCGCGCAAAAGAGGCAGGCCGTGACCGCGTGGAAGTCACCGCCTGTCCATAGGCACTAGCCCACAGCTTCTGCCTCACCAACTGACGCGCTGGCAGTCCTCAAGAGGTCCACTCCGCCCGCACAGACGCGCCTCATATCACCTGAGCGAGAGGCCACCCACGAAAGTTATGCTTTCTGCGACTCAAGAATCATCTCAGCGGCTTTGCGTGCCGCCTTGCCAACCACACCACTGCACAGCTCGTATCCACCGGCCGCTACGAATTTCTCCATCTCAGCAGGGTCGGATGTGTCAAAGGAGCGCCCCAGGCCGGCGTCCCGGATGTCGTAGCAGCGCACCTGGCCGACTTCCTTCTCGAACCAGCGGTAGAAGCGTTTAGAAGCTCCCATCGAGGCCTTCCTCTCCTCGACGGCGGCCTCGCGAGGATTGCCCTTTACCATTGCAAGGCCAATCGCCATGATTCCGCCCACCAGCGCGCCACAGTGGTTGCGCGTTCCCGCGATACCGCCACTCAGCGGTATCGCCGCCCTCAACGCGGCATCAATACAGTCGTCTTCCGCCAGCTCGAGGTTCCGGGCAACCGCGAGAAGCGCACAGCGCGCGCACGCATGCATCTCCTTCTCACACTTCGCCCCGTCCTGTTCTACGCGGTCAAGCAGTTCCTTGTTGTTCGACTCAGCTACCATACCGGGGACCTCCTACGTTACTTCGTTTGCATCCTGCCCCGCAGCGGGGCTATTCGACTGAAGCAGCACGGGCTGGCCTCCCCGACAGGTCAACCAGCCAGGCCCTTGTTTCCACCCTATTTCCCATCAGGGCACACGCGGTAGACCCATACCTGGTGCTCTACCGGCGGCTCCCTCTTGGGCAGTATGTTCACCTTGTCCGAGACCTCCACAAGTTCCCACCGTCCTGCAGCTTCCAACGCCGATTGCTTTTCCTTGAAGCCGCGCTCCTCGTACACATCAGGGCGCAGACTGAAGGCCACATGCCCGCCGGACTTCGTGACCCGAACGAGTTCGTCCAGCGACTCCGCGGGGGCATGCCCGAGAGTCAGCACCCCGATGCTGATGACAGCGTCGAAGGCACCGTCTGCGTAGTCCAGCTTCTCACCCATCACCATCTGGTCCAGTTGCCGGTAGAGCCCCTTCTTGGCAGCCTCGTCCAGCATTCCCTGTGACATGTCCATCCCGGTGATATCCGTGTACCCGAGCCCTTTCAACTCAACGCCCACGAGTCCGGTCCCCACCCCCGCATCCAGAATTACCGCTGACTGCGGCACGTGTCTGGCAAAGACCTCCACCCCTACCTTCGGCCCGAGCCATCCCAACAGCTCGTCAAGATCATTGTCGTATTCTCCTGCCCAAACATCGTATCTCTGCTCCAGTTCCTCTTTGTTCTTGGACGTGTATATCCACTGCAGCTTGCTTTCTCCCGTCATGCGCACCTCCTTCTTGACACAACGACATGAAGATTCGTTTCTGTCGGATAGCTGACCGAAAATGGCGGGCCCTGTCCCCGTTAGAAGACCTGGCGGAGAGTTCTCGCTCCACTCTACTCCACTCGCACGTTAGCACAGGCAACTTCGGTGGTCAATCCCCTTTCATCCCATCCACCATCACTCCAGGGAGACCAAATTCACTATGATAGAATCGCCCTTGAACGTTACAGTTGGAGGTAGGACATGATTACGGCAATACAACATATCAGCTTTACGGTCAGCAACATCGATGAGGCCCGCTCGTTCTTCGTCGACAAGCTGGGGCTCGAGTCCAATGAGGTGCGGGACGTCAGCGGCGAGCGCGTGGAGAAGATTATCGGCTTCGAGAACCTTCAAATGAAGATAGTCAACATCATCACGCCTGACAACGGCAACGTCGAACTCATCCAGTACGTCAGCCCCAAGGGCAAGACGCTGGACCTGGCCACGTGCAACACGGGTGTCGCACACGTTGGCTTTGTCGTCGACGACATTGACAAGACGTACAAGGAATGGTCCGCGAAAGGCGTCGAGTTCGTCTACGAGCCCATGTGGGCAGGAGGCGGCGCGTTGAAGGGCTGGGGAATCGCCTACTTCCGGGGTCCGGACGGTATCACCCTGGAGATCATGGAGGCGCCCAAAGGCGTGAAACTCCATCCCGCGACGGGCACCCCCATCGAGGACTAGCTGTCTGACGGAGTTCAAGCACGAGGGCGGCGGGACTGGTCCCGCCGCCCTTCTTACTGCCTTCAGGTGACCGGAACTAGAATTCTGGAATCGCGTAGTCAAGCAGGTCGCGATGCGACGCACACTGCACCACGTAGTCCTTCATGGACGCATCCAGGTCATACTCGGGCTTGAAGCCCCAGTCCTTCATCGCAGGCTCGATATCCATGCGGCGGGCCAGATTCAGGGAACGCACCTTCTTCATCATATCCTCGTTGACCCTGAAAGTGAGGTCAGCTTCGGGCACATACTTCTTCGCGACATCGACAAGCTGTCGGGCCGTCACCGTGTAGCCCATGATGGGGTACACGCGGTACCGCAGCCTGGCTTCATCGGCGTCATTGAGGTCGATGAGCGCCTTCGCCGCATCTTTGACGTAGATGCTCGCGACCTCGGCGTCCGGCTCGACGAAGACCTTG
>JAUVYD010000213.1 GCA_030603265.1 Dehalococcoidia bacterium | reverse complement strand
GGAACCGTACGTAACATAGTCAGGGAATACGTCGCGGCAAGCCGGCTCGTGCGTACCTTCCGGCCGGGACAGCAGAACGAAGGCGGAGACGGCGTCACAATCGTCGACCTGTAGACCCCTCGGCGCTACCGCCGCAGCCCGTGACTCAGCGCAACCTTCTTCAGCCCCTCAAGCGCACCGTTGACTGTCCATTCGTCAACACAGTACGAGATGCGGAAGTGACCCGGGCTGCCAAATCCTCTGCCAGGCACTGCAAGAACCAGGTGGCTCTGCAGCTCTCTTACGAATGCCACATCGTCGTCCACCGGCGACTTCGGAAAAATGTAGAAGGCGCCACCGGGCTTCACAACGTCGTAGCCCATGCCCCAGAGTTCATCGTAAAGGAGATTACGCTTGCGCTCATACTCCGGTATCGAGACCGTCACATCCTGCAAGCTCGCCACGACCCGCTGCATCAGTGCAGGAGCGTTGACGAAGCCCAGCACACGGTTGCAGTGAATGAAGCCCGCCATCAAGTCATCATGCCCCTCACACGCGGGATTCAGCACCGCATACCCTATCCTCTCTCCCGGCAAGGCCAGGTCCTTCGAGTGCGACGTGGCAATCACACTGTTCCGGTAGTGCCGAAAGATCGACACAGGCTTGAGGCCATCGTAGAGGATTCTCCTGTACGGTTCGTCACTGATGAGATAGATCTGCTGTCCGAACTCCTTTTCCTTCGCCGCCAGCAACTCGCCCAGTCTGTGCACCACCTCCTCCGAATATACGGCTCCGGAAGGATTGTTAGGCGAGTTCACAATCACAGCCTTGGTGTTCTTCCCGATTGCCTCTTCGAGTCTGGCGAAGTCAGGAATGAAGTGCTGGTCGGTCGGGACGACCCGCGATTTCCCACCGTGGTTATCGATGTAGCTGATGAACTCGACGAAGTACGGGGCAAAGACCACGACTTCTTCTCCGGGGTTGAGCACCGCCTTCAGAATCACATTCATGGCGCCGGATGCGCCGTTAGTCATCAGGACGTCACGTGTTGAGAGCTCCACGCCCGTCTCCACCGTCAGCTGCCGTGCCACGGCAGCCCTGGTTTCCTCATAGCCAGCGTTGGCCATATACCGGTGCATCCCGGGAACGGGGTTCTCAACGATGCGCCGCAGCTCCCTCTCGAACTCAGGGGGCGGCTCAACGATTGGATTCCCCAGTGAGAGGTCAAACACGTTCTCAGCCCCGTGCTGTTGTCTCAGGGCGGCCCCCTCTTCAAACATCCGCCGTATCCACGACCCTTCGACCATCTGTTGGCGGACGTTCAATGACATTGACATCGGGATTCTCCTTTGGCCGTGAGGCCATCGTCCGGCCGCACGCTGATGAAGTGGCGCGCATTCTACCACAGCAAGATGCGCGGCAGTGCGGCATCAGAGTGTTATGTCGCACCCAAGGCGTGTGACCGGGGGCACGGACTCAAAGAAAAGGACGCGCTCGCCGGGAAGCGTCCCGGCAACCGTTGAGTCGCCGCGGTGCTCCCCGGACAAAACGCGCCTGTTCTCTAGCCTGTCAGCTCAGTCACTGCATGAGAAAAGGACTTTCATGAAGTTCGCGCTTCCCGACGCGATCTCCTCAAACGTCTCCTGCACCCTGTCGATAGGGCGGACGTCCGAAACAATCTTGTCCAGTGGCAGATTGCCCGAGGCAACGAGGCGGATGGCCTCCTCGTAGTCCTGTTTCACATAGTTGCGCGCGCCAACCACGGTGTACTCTCGCCAGAGGATGGTTCGCAAGTCAATCATCTTCGGCTCGGAGAAGATGGCGACGATGACTATCCTGCCATGAGTTCGGGGCAGCTTCGTCATCATCTCGGCTCCTGCCTGCGAGCCTGTGACCTCAAACACGACGTCGGCGCCATCGCCGCCCGTGGCATCCATCACGTATTTCACCAGGTCCGTCTCAGTGGGATTCACCACCTCAAAACCCAGCTCTTTGGCCAACTGCACGCGTGCAGGGTTCACCTCGGACATCACAACCTTTGCGCCCCTGTCCCGGCAGACCAGCGCCTCGAACACGCCAATAGGACCCGCACCAATCACAACGCAGTAGTCCTTGGCCGTCACCTCTCCGAAGCGGACATCGTGGCACGCCACCGCCAGTGGCTCAATAAGGGCCGCGTGCACCATGTTTATCGAGGCAGGCAGCTTGTGAAGCAGATGAGCGGGGACGGTCCAGGAGCCCTGAAACGCGCCGGGCGAGGTAATACCGATGAAGTTGATGCTCGGGCAGACATTGATGTCGCCGCGTTCGCATGTCAGGCATTTGCCGCACGCGTCCGTCGGGCGCAGAACCACATGGTCGCCCACCTTGAAATCAGTTACGCCCTCGCCGACCTCCACTATCTCACACGAGGCCTCATGGCCTACTACCTGCGGAACCTTGACCCGCTGGTCCATGTGGCCGAGGAAGATATGCAAGTCCGTTCCACA
The DNA here is from genome assembly GCA_030603265.1 of Dehalococcoidia bacterium. Classification (GTDB taxonomy): domain Bacteria; phylum Chloroflexota; class Dehalococcoidia; order GIF9; family AB-539-J10; genus SKVJ01. Next base: position 691 of record JAUVYD010000213.1, on the reverse strand, counting down.
GACGCCGGCGTAGGCGACCTTCATGCGCACCTGTCCCGGGCCCGGGGGTACTATCTTCGACTCACCAACCGAGAACCGCTTGTTTCCCTCGTAGTACGCTCCTTTCATTGCACCTCCATTGACGTTCTATTGCTTGAGGGCGCCGCTCGAAGCATCCCATAGCTTCTTGCGAGCGTCCAGCATTGTCGTCATGACAGCTTCAGCATCCGCGTCACAAACCCCAACATGGCTCCCGAACCATCTCCAGGAGTGCCGTTCCTTGCGGACAAGGGAGCCTGCCCAGTTTAGCGCCCACCATAGCCAGTGTCAAAGCCCCTGGAACTCTCAGCACACGTGCCTTAGTAACCTCGTGACTTGTCTACGACGTTCAGCAGCGGAAGACCATCAAGGTAGCGCCGCAAGTTCTCGGCGAACAGACGGGCCACTCCGACATCGTACTCGACGATGTCGCCCGACACGTGCGGGCTGAAGATGACGTTGCGCATTCGGCGCAGCGGGCTATCGGCGGGGAGCGGCTCGGCTTCAAACACGTCCAGGCCTGCCCCGGCAATCCAGCCTTCCTCAAGCGCACGTGTCAGGGCCGCTTCATCAACGATTGCTCCTCGCGAGATATTGATAAGGCAGCCTGTCGACTTCATGGCCTTGAGCTCGGTTTCCCCAATCATGTTGCGAGACTCTTGAGTCAGGGGGA
>JAUVYD010000154.1 GCA_030603265.1 Dehalococcoidia bacterium | reverse complement strand
CCCGGCCTGCCAGCCTTCCTGTATCGCTCCCGTATTGCTTCCACGTACTCTGTCACACTCGCTCCACTCATGCTCCTTTCAGTAACATCTTTTCTGACGCAATGCTACCCCCTTCGGTAACAATAATTATGAGGCAATTCGGGGTATTGCCTTGGTCGTGCAACAGGAGTATCCTTTAGCGCGGCGGAGACGCATGGACTTAAGCGTGTTTCTTGTGGTGTACATACACCAGTGACCCTGGCAGGGGGCATATCATATGATATGCCCCCTCTTTCTATTGTCAAGAGTCCCGTCTCTGCGAACGTGAGAGCGAGTACAGGTGCCGTGTCACGGCCCGGCGCCAGGGGAGGTGTGAGAGAGTGCTGGAGATTCTATTCCATGGAAGAGGGGGGCAGGGCGCGGTAACAGCGGCGAACATCCTGGTGGCTGCGGCGTTGCGGGATGGCCACAGAGGCGTGCAGGCTTTCCCTCTCTTCGGCTCCGAGCGCAGGGGCGCGCCGGTCAAGGCGTTCGCTCGAATCTCGGATACCGAGGTCAATCTCAGGAGTCAGATCTACAACCCGGATATTGTAGTTGTCCTTGACCCCGGACTTCTGAAACTCGTAAACGTGGCGGAGGGATTGAAAAAGGACAGTGTCCTCATCCTCAACACGACCGGCAGTCCCGGCGACTTCGAGTTCTCGAAGAGCTTCAGGGTAGCCACGGTTGACGCGGCCGGGGTTGCCCTGAAACACAAGCTCCTCGTGGGCGGCATTCCCGTCATCAACACTCCCATACTCGGCGCCCTGCCGAAAGTCTCTGATGTCGTCTCACTCGAGGCAATCGAGGAGGCTATCAAGGCGCAGTGGAAAGGCAGTGCAGGGGAGAGGAACGCGGTTGCCGCCCGGGAGGCGTACGAACACACAGAGGTGAACCGATGAAGATGCAGGTCAAGGCGGTGATTTCCCGTCCGGCCGATGGCGTCATGGGGAAAACGGGTGCCTGGCGCGACTTCAGGCCGGAGTTGGACTCCTCGAAGTGCATCAAGTGCCTGCTCTGCTGGATATTCTGTCCGGATGGGTGCATCAAGAGAGCTGATGACGATTCGGTGTCGATTGACTACGTCTACTGCAAGGGCTGTGGTATCTGTGCAAACGAGTGCCCGAAGCAGGCGATAACCATGAAGAGGGAGGGTATGGGCGAATGATCATGATTGATACGGGAGACCGCATCGCCGCGAAAGCCGCACAGATGGCGCGGCCCGAGTTCATAGCGGCCTACCCCATCACACCTCAGACGGTCATCGTGGAGAAGACCGCAGACTATGTTGAGAGCGGTGAGCTGGATGCCGAGTACATCCGCGTCGAGAGCGAGCACAGCGCAATGACCGCTGTTATCGGCGCAGCCGTCACCGGTGTGAGGACGTTCACAGCGACCTCCTCACATGGTCTGGCACTCATGCATGAGATGCTGCACTGGGCGGCGTATTCGCGCCTGCCCATCGTGATGGTCAACGTCAACCGCGCCCTGGGGCCGGGCTGGAATATCTGGGCCGACCAGTCGGACTCCCTGGCACAGAGGGATACCGGCTGGGTCCAGTTCTACTGTGCCAGTTGCCAGGAGATATTCGACACCATTATCCAGGCGTACAGGCTGGCGGAGATGGAAGACGTGCAGGTTCCAGTGATGGTCAACTTCGACGCCTTCGTGCTGTCTCACACGTCGATGCCTGTCGAAGTGCCTGACCAGTCTGACATAGATGCATTCCTTCCTCCCTATCGGGCGTTGTGGAAAATCGATCCGGATGACCCGATTACCTGTTTCAACATGCTTCCGCAGTCGGAGTTCGGCGCTCTGCGCAAGGACTTGCATGATGCCCACGGGCGCGTGAAGGAGCTGATACCGGGCATTGCCAGTGAGTGGAAGGAGAGGTTCGGCTCGTACCATGGTGGCCTCGTAGAGGAGTACCTGTGTGAAGATGCGGAGTACATCATTGTGGCGATGGGGGCGTTGGGTGCTGAAGCCAGGGTGGCGGTCGAGGAGTTGCGACGGGAGGGAATGAAAGCCGGGCTTGCCCGCGTTCGCCTCTTCAGACCGTTTCCAAACGAGGTTTTCCGGAGACTCGCCCGCAACCGCACGTTCATCGTCGTTGACCGGAATGTCTCCATAGGCTCCGGAGGGGGTGTGTACTCCGAGCTGAAATCAGGACTCTATGGCTTTGCTAACGCTCCCGTCCACGGCTTTATCGCAGGCCTGGGTGGCAAGGACCTGACATTCGGAGAGATGTGCGAGATGGTCAGGAAGGTCGCAGACGGGCGTGCCGCTGACGTAGAGTGGTGGGGACTCGAGGAGTAAGGGGGAACAGAATGGCAGTTAAGAACCTACCAAGAGAAGAGCTCGTGAGACCTGGCAGTGGAGGCTGCCCTGGCTGTCCCTCATCCCTGGCCTTGCGTGTCACACTCAAGGCGCTTGGCAAGAACACCGTATTCGCCATTCCTGCGTGTTGCGCCGTTGTCTGCCTGGGTGCATATCCGAAGACGGCCTTCGACGTGCCCGTGGTGAGCATTGCCTTTGAGGCATCTGCTGCGGCAGCTTCAGGTCTGGCCGCCGGTCTGAAGCGACTCGGTAAGCAGGACACCAATGTTGTCGTCTGGGCAGGTGATGGCGGCACCTACGACATCGGCCTGCAGGCACTGTCCGGCGCCGTCGAGAGGGAAACCGACTTCATATACATCTGCTACAACAACGAGATGTACTCCAACACCGGTATCCAGCGCAGCGGCGCGACTCCATACGGCGCCTGGACTACCACCACATGGACGGGCAAGACCGAGCAGAAGAAGGACATGCCTGCCATCTTGCGGGCCCACGGCTTGCCCTATATGGCCACGGCCGTCCCGGGCTACCCCGAGGATCTCTTCCGGAAGGTCCGGAAGGCTATGTCTATCAGGGGGTCAAAGTACATCGAGATACTTGCCCCGTGCCCTCCGGGATGGCGCTTCCCGATGGACAAGACCGTCGAGATGAGCAAACTTGCCGTGGACACGGGTGCCTGGGCGCTCTACGAGTACGAGAACGGTCAGCTCAACTTCAACCTGAAGAGCAAGTCCATTCTCGAGAAGAAGACCGAGCCGAAGCCCATCGAGGAGTACCTCAAGCTGCAGGGCAGGTTCGCGCACCTGTTCAAACCGGACAGAAACGAGCAGGTGCTTGACGAGATACAGCAGCGATCTCTTGCTGATTGGGAGCGTTTCCGGAAGCAGGTGGAGTGTGGCGTAGCGTAGACTTGCTCGCAGTGTTGGCGTACCATCTGCCTGCTGTGACTTCGTGCAGGCAAGGATAAGTACATGAAGGTAACGGCTGTCAAGACCTATCTCTATAAGGCTGCATGGAACTGGCTCTTCGTGAAGATAGAGACAGACGAAGGTATCTATGGCTGGGGGGAGGCGACCACAGCCGCGCTGGAGAAGCCTGTCGAGGCCTGTATCCACAACCTCGCTGACTACCTCGTCGGGAAGGACCCCCGGGACATCGAGTTGCACTGGTCCACTATGTTCCGCAACGCATACTGGCGACCGTCCTTCGTCGTCACCAGCGCGATGAGCGGCCTCGACATAGCGATGTGGGACATCCTGGGGAAGAGCCTCGGGGTGCCGGTCTACCGCCTGCTTGGCGGGGCGGTCCGTGACAGGATTCCTGTCTACCGCAACGGCTGGTGGTTCGCCGCCAACACCACGGACGACTACGTCTGGCTGGCGGAGCGGGAGGTGAAGGAGAGAGGTGCGAAAGCGCTGAAGTACGATCCCTTCTGGGGTACCGACGTATTCACCGCGACCAAGGACGACATACTCAAGGTTCTGGACAACGTGGCCCGCGTGCGGAAGGCGGTCGGCGATGATGTCCAGATAATGCTGGACTGCCACTCGCGCATGACGACGAACGGCGCCATCCGCTTCGCCCAGGCGGTGCGTGAGTACGACCCGGCGTGGTTCGAGGAGCCGATACCCACGGACGCGGCGCCGGAAGACCTGGCGAGAATCGTCGCCTCGACCGATATCCCGATTGTGACAGGCGAACGGATTGTGACGCGTTGGTGCTTCCGTGACATCCTGGAGAAGCGCGCGGCTGCTGCCATCAACCCTGACCCGTGTCACGCCGGCGGGATATCCGAGATGAAGAAGATTGGGGAACTGGCCAACACGTACTATGTTGGCTTCACTCCGCATAGTGCGGGAGGCCCCGTCATGGTCGCGGCGAACCTGCATGTTGAGGCGTGCGCGCCGAACTTCACCATCCACGAGTTCTTCACGGTGGACCCGCCGTACTACGAAGAGGTGCTCAAGGAGCCATACTCCACACTTGTGGACGAGTGCCTGCAGCTGCCCGAGAGGCCGGGCCTCGGCCTGGACCTCAAGGAGGAAGTGCTTGGGAACCGGCCCTACAAGTACCACGACCTGAGCAGCTTCTGGGATGTGCCGCAGGTGCCCGCAGGCGGCAAGCTGGAGAGCTGACGCACGAAATCACAGGGCGGCCGGCGAGTGCCGGTCGCCCTTGGTTTCTATCGCCTCTGTCCC
>JAUVYD010000006.1 GCA_030603265.1 Dehalococcoidia bacterium | reverse complement strand
AGATGGACAAGACCGTTGTCGTGGCCGTGGAGACGGTCCGGCGCCACCCCCTGTACAAGAAGGCGAGGCGGCACGTCAAGAAGTACATGGCCCACGACGAGGGCAACGTGTATCACGTTGGCGACAAAGTCGAAATCACCGGGTCGCGGCCGCTGTCCCTGCGCAAGAGATGGCGCGTTGTGGGTAGTGTTTCTGGTCGGGGTGCGACAGCGGAAGGTGGTGGTGAGGAATGATTCAGAAGGAGACGAGGTTGAGGGTGGCGGATAACACCGGCGCGAAAGAGGTGCTGTGCATCAATATCCCGGGTGGAACCCGGAGGCGCTATGCACATGTGGGCGATATCATTGTGGTTACTGTCAAGCAGGCCGTACCCCGCGCCGCGGTGAAGAAAGGCGACGTCATACGGGCTGTCATCGTGCGTGAAACGAAGACGTTCCGACGCTCCAACGGGTCCTACGTACGGTTCGACGAGAACGCGGTCGTGGTGTTGGATGAGAAGAACAACCCCAAGGGCAGCCGCATCTTCGGCCCTGTCGCGAGGGAATTGCGGGACAAGAGCTTCACGAAGATTATTTCGCTCGCCCCGGAGGTTATCTGAAGTGAAGATCAAGAAGAACGATACGATTGTTGTCATTGCCGGCAAGGACCGGGGCAAGAAAGGCAAAGTACGACGCGCTATCCCGAAGGGCGAACGTGTTGTGGTCGAGGGGCTCAACATGATAAAGCGCCACTCGCGTGCCCGGCGGGCTGCGAGACAGGCCGGGATAGTTGAGCTTGAGGCGCCTCTTCATGTGTCGAACGTGATGTTCCTGTGCGACAAGTGCAAGAAGCCAGCCCGTGTTGGCCTCAAAGCCTTGGAGGATGGCCGCAAGGTAAGGTACTGCCGAGCCTGCCAGGAAGTGATTGACTGATGAGTGCGACTGCAATGCTGGAAGCCAAGGAAAGATACCTGCGGGAAGTGCTGCCCGAGTTGAAGAACAGGCTCGGGTACGAGAACGTCATGCAGCTTCCTCGGATTGAGAAGATCGTAGTGGCAATCGGCCTTGGCGAGGCGGTGCTGAATCCCAAGGCGCTTGAGGGGGCGGAGAGAGACCTGGCGGCAATCACGGGACAACGGCCCGTGACCAAGAAGGCGCGTCGCTCAATCGCCGCGTTCAAGCTCAGGACAGGGATGCCGATAGGCATGATGGTCACGCTGCGCGGGAAGAGGATGTACGACTTCTTTGACCGCCTGGTCGGAGTCGTCCTGCCGCGTATCCGGGACTTCCGTGGGATTTCGCCCGACTCGTTTGATGGCAGAGGCAACTACAGTCTGGGCGTGAAGGAACAGGTCGTGTTTCCCGAGATCGACTACGACAAGGTGGACAAGGTGAGGGGCCTCCAGGTGACGATTGTGACCAGCGCGGAGCGGGATGACGAGGCAAGGCTTCTCCTGAAACTCATGGGAATGCCGTTCACGGGAGACTAGCATGGCAAGAAAAGCGAAGATTGCGAAGTTCAATAAACCGGCCAAGTTCGGGGTGCAGCATCGGAATCGCTGTCACCTCTGTGGTAGGCCTCGTGCCTATATGAGGAAGTTCGGGCTGTGCCGTATCTGCTTCAGGAAGCTCGCCGTTGAAGGGCAGATACCCGGAGTAAGGAAGTCGAGTTGGTGAGGAGAACATACAAGGGTTAGCGATCCTATTGCCGATATGCTTACGAGGATTCGCAACGCGGTCATGGTTGGCCACGAGAGTGTGCTCATTCCTCACTCGCGGGTGAAGGTTGCCATCGCGAAGATTCTCAAGGATGAGAACTTCATCGAGGGGTTCGAGGTGGTGAGGAGCAAGCCCGCGCAGATGATACGCGTGCAGTTGAAATACGTCGACAAACAACCGGCAGTCGTTGGACTGGAGAGGGTGAGCCGCCCCGGCCTTCGGGTGTATGCGGGGAAGGGCGAGATACCAAGGGTCTACGGCGGCCTCGGGGTTGCGATTATGTCGACATCACAAGGAATGATGACAGGAAAGGGAGCGTGGCGCAGCAAGGTTGGCGGCGAAGTTCTGTGCTACGTCTGGTAGGTCAACTACGGGGTGACTGACTGATGTCTCGAATTGGACGAATGCCAATCGATGTGCCTGGAGGGGTCCAGGTCCAGATTTCGGACGACAATGTCGTTGTTGTGAAGGGATCGCGGGGAGAACTGTCCCGCACGCTCGACCGGAACATGCTCATCAAGATGGAGGACGGGATATTGCGGGTCGAGCGACCGAGCGACAATCGGCTTCACAGGTCCATGCATGGCCTGACCCGCACTCTGTTGGCGAACATGGTGCGAGGAGTGAGCAGCGGGTTCGAGCGCGTCCTGGAGCTGAATGGCGTCGGGTACCGGGTGCAGAAGGCCGAGGGCGGCCTTGTATTTCAGGTTGGCTATAGCCAGCCGGTCGAGTTCCCGATTCCCGCCGGAATCGAGGCCGAGGTGGAGGGGAACAACCGGGTGCGTTTGAAGGGAAGCGACAAGGAACTTGTGGGGCAGGTTGCCTCTCGCATACGTGCAATTCGACCCTGTGATCACTACAAGGGGAAGGGTATCAAGTATGCTGAGGAGAAGCTGCGCCTCAAGCCTGGCAAGGCGGGCAAGGTCGCAAAAGGATAGTGTGAGATGGCGAGAAAGAACCCGGTACTGATGAGACAGATCCGCCACAAGCGGCTCAGGCGAAGAGTGCGTGGCACTGCTGATCGTCCGCGTCTGGCGGTGTTCAGGAGCCTGAGGCACACGTATGTGCAGGTAATCGACGATGATCGTGGACACACTCTGGCTGCGACGAGCACTCTCGACCCGGACATCATGAGCGGTGAGGAACATCTCTCCAAGACGCAGGTCGCGGGACGGGTGGGCGCGAGTATTGCCGGGAAGGCGTTGGAGCACGGCGTCAAGCAGGTTGTGTTCGATCGCGGCGGGTACAAATATCATGGAAGGGTAATGGCTCTGGCGGAGGAAGCCAGAAAAGCCGGCCTCGAATTCTGACGAGAGGCTGCGCATTCGGATCTTGCTAGGAAGGGTATTTCGCGTTATGAAGGCAGTTACTAAGGCGCGTTTCAGGACGGAAAGAGTGGAGTCCTCCGAGTTGGAGTTGGAGGAGAAACTGATGTCGGTTGACCGTGTGACCAAAGTGGTCAAGGGTGGTCGGAGGCTCCGTTTCCGGGCCCTGATGATCGTCGGGGACGGCAACGGACACGTTGGCGTAGGGCTGGCGAAGGCAACCGGGGTGCCGGAGGCAATTCGCAAGGCTGCTGCCATGGGCCGCAGGCAAATGGTCTCCGTTCCTGTGGTGAACGAGACGATTCCTCATGAGGCTCTTGCGAAGTACGGTGCCTCATTGGTGTTGTTGAAGCCGGCGCCCCCCGGCCGCGGCATGATTGCCAGCAATACGGTACGCACTGTGCTGCAGCTGGCGGGGATCAGTAACATCGTGAGCAAGTCTCTCGGTAGTCAGAATCGCATCAACGTCGCTCGTGCGACCATGCTGGCTCTCGCATCCCTGCGTCTAGTCGAGCAAGCAGCAGCCAGGCATGGTGATGAGCTGGCATCTCCGGAGGTCGACGATGCAACTGAATGAGCTGGGCCCTACAATCGGCTCCAAGCGAGGCTCCAAGCGTGTTGGAAGAGGTGATGGGAGTGGGCATGGCACGTTTTCGGGCCGTGGTAGCAAGGGCCAGAAGGCGCATCACAAGGGCGTCAGGCCTGGATTCGAGGGCGGGCAGTTGCCGCTCGTCAAGAGACTGCCCCGGAAACGCGGTTTCACGAATGTGTTCAGGACTGAGTTCAACGTGGTCAATGTTGGCGCGCTGAACGTGTTCCCCGACGGCGCCGAGGTGACGCCGGAAGAGATGCGTGTGGCAGGGTTGATTCGCTCTCTGTCGAAGCCGACGAAGATACTGGGTAGAGGCGATGTCGACAGGAGTCTCACGGTTCAGGCTGAGCGCTTCTCGGCCGCTGCTGAACAGAAGATCAAGGCTGCGAAAGGGGCGGTAAGAAAGGCGTAGTATGCAGCAGAAAGAGGCTCAGCCACGTCTGATACAGGCAATGCGAGATGCATTCTCGCTGCCAGACCTCAGGCATAAGCTCCTGTTCACATTCGGGATGCTGGTGGTGTTCCGCTTCCTTGTTCATGTGCCGTTGCCCGGTGTGGACCTCGCGGCACTGGCCGAGTTCTTCGATCAGAATTCGCTTCTGGGCATGCTCAACTTGTTCAGCGGCGGTGCGATGAAGAACTTCAGCGTCGCCGCGATGGGCGTTTACCCCTACATCACGTCATCCATCATCATGCAACTGCTGGTACCCGTCATCCCGAGCCTGCAGGCCATGTCTCGGGAGGGTGAGTCGGGCCAGCGCAGAATCAATCAAATCACCCATTTCCTTGCTGTTCCGCTTGCGGCGCTGCAGGGCTACTCCCAGCTTGCGATTCTGACGAGCCAGAATGTAATAGCACGGCCCGATGCGCTCACGACGGCAACAATCCTCGTGTCCATGACCGCTGGAACCATGTTCCTTGTATGGTTGGGCGAGCTCATAACAGAGAGGGGCATCGGGAACGGCATTTCAATCATCATTTTTGGCGGAATCGTCGCCAGCCTGGCGGAGTCTGTGGGGCGAGTCGGGATCGCCTGGCAGGAAAATCCCATTGGTATGATTATGTTCGCAGTGCTTGCTGCAGCGACGCTGGTGATGATAGTCCTCTTCATTGAGGCGCACAGGCGGATTCCTGTGCAGTACGCAAGAAGCACCTTCCGCGGTGGGCGAATGTACCGACAATCGGGTTCGACGTACATTCCCCTGAGAGTGAACACGGCGGGCATGATTCCCCTTATCTTCGCTATTGCGGTGATGCAGTTGCCCCGGCTCATATCGAGCTATTTCATGAACCCCCAGAACCCGAACTTCTGGGATGGCGTGTATCGGGCATTCGACTCGGCTGCCAGTCTCCCGGGAGGGCTGGTGTATTGGGGTTTCTATTTCCTGCTCGTGTTCGGGTTCACCTTCTTCTACACGATGGTTATCTTTGAGCAAATGAATCTGCCACGCACGCTGCAGCAGCAGGGAGGCTTCATCCCCGGCGTGCGGCCCGGCAAGTCGACCAGCGACTATTTGAACGCGGTCACCAAGCGGCTCACGTTCGGTGGTGCTACGTTCCTTGCGGTAGTGGCAATGATGCCGTTCATCGCACGAGGCATCACGGGCGTGACCATGCTGACAGTGTCCAGCACGGCCATCCTGATCGCGGTCGGAGTCGCCCTGGATACTATGAAGCAACTGGAGTCGCAGCTCACCATGCGCCGGTATGACGGCTTCCTCAAATAGGGAGATTATGTGATGAATGTAGTGTTGCTCGGAGCGCCCGGAGCGGGGAAAGGGACGCAGGCCGCAATCCTGTTGAGAGAACTGGGTGTGGTCCACGTGGCGTCAGGCGACCTGTTTCGCCGGGCTCTTCAGGAGAAGACGGAGTTGGGTCTTCTGGCCAAGTCATACATGGAGAAGGGCGAACTGGTGCCGGATGAGGTCACCATCAACATGGTGCTTGAGCGTATCAGGCAGCGGGATTGTGCGGACGGGGTCCTGTTTGATGGTTTCCCCCGGACGCTGAGCCAGGCTGAGGCGCTCGACGACAAACTTGCCGGCGAAGGCAGACAGATTGACAGTGTGGTCTACATTGAGGTCCCCGCAGAGGAACTCGTGAAGCGGCTGAGCGGCCGATGGATTTGCCGTGAGTGCCAGGCACCCTATCACGAGCAGAGCTCTCCGCCGAAGAACGCGGGACGGTGCGATATCTGCGGAGGCGAACTGTATCAACGGGCGGACGACAAGGAAGAGACGGTTCGAGAGCGGTTGAAGGTGTTCTTCTCGCAAACCGTTCCGATAGTCGACTATTATGACCTGCAGAAGAAACTGCTGCGGGTCGATGGCAACCGGGGTATTGATGAGGTGGGTGCAGAGATTACGGGAATGCTTCGGGCGGGGAGCGATTGATAGTAGTCAAGTCGCCTGAAGAGATCGAGTTGATGCGCGAGGGTGGGAGTATTCTGGCGACAATACTCGCGCAGGTGAAGCAGGAGGTCAGACCGGGAATCCGCACCAGTGCCCTGGACGAGATGGTGGTGGAGGAGATGAAGAAGTGGGGGGTTACTGCCTCGTTCAAGGGGTATCATGGCTATCCAGCCAGCCTGTGCGTGTCGATCAACAATGAGGTTGTACACGGTATTCCGGGTGCGAGGGTGGTGCGGGATGGCGACGTTGTCTCGCTTGACCTGGGGGTATTTCATCGCGGTTTCCACACAGATGCAGCTGTGACTGTTGGAGCTGGAGAAATGAGCAGCCAGGCCAGGAAGCTCATTGAGGTCACGGAGAGTGCTCTGCAAGAGGGAGTGAATCAGGCCCGTGCTGGAAACCATGTCGGTGATATATCAGTGGCTGTCCAGAGATATGCCGAGTCCAAGGGGATGGCCGTTGTGCGTGAGTACACGGGGCACGGAGTAGGACGCGAATTGCATGAGGAGCCGCAAGTTCCGAATTTTGAGTGTGGCAAAGGCCCACTTCTGCGAAAAGGAATGACGATTGCGATTGAGCCGATGGTGACGAATGGTGGGTGGAGGACCAGGGTGGCGGGCAACAAGTGGACTGTGCTCACGGCTGACGGCAGCTTGTCCGCACACTTCGAGCACAGCATCGCAATCACGGACGGCGAGCCTGAGGTATTCGCGTAGGTCTTGGCACATGGTGAAGAAAGAGAAGATAGAAGTAGAGGGAAAGGTGACGATGTGCCTTCCAAACACGATGTTCCGGGTGGAACTGCCGAACAGCCACATCGTGATGGCCCACATTTCGGGCAAGATGCGGAAGCACTACATAAAGATTCTGCCTGGCGACCGCGTGCTTGTGGAGTTGTCACCCTACGACCTCAGTCGTGGTCGTGTGACCTATCGCCTCAAGTAGTAATGCGTTTTGACACGTATGAGGCAATCGTCTATTATAGGAAGGTTTGGGTGGTGAGTCGCAATGAAAGTTAGTTCGTCTGTTAGGCGGCGCTGTAGCAAGTGCAAGATTATCCGCAGGCGTGGTGTGGTGAGGGTGTTGTGCGAGAACCCCAGACATAAGCAGAGGCAGGGCTAGGTCTCTGTTCTCAGTCCGTTCTGTCAGAGGAGCTTAACTATGGCCCGTATCTCCGGTGTAGATTTGCCAAGAGACAAGCATGTTTACATTGGCCTGCAGTACATCTTCGGCATCGGTCCCGCAACGAGCAGGAAGATACTCCAGACGGCCGATGTCCCCTTCGATGTGAAGGACAAGGACCTGAGCGAGGAGCAACTCGGCAAGATTCGCGGCGTGATGGACCGCGATTTCAGAGTGGAAGGTGATTTGCGCCGCGAGGTGCAGTCCAACATCAGGCGTCTCATCGACATCGGGTCGGTGCGAGGCCTCAGACACAAGCGGAATCTACCTGTTCATGGGCAGCGCACGAAGACCAATGCTCGAACCCGGCGGGGCGTGAAGAAGACCGTCGCGGGCAGGGGCCAGAGACGCGGTATGTCCAAGAAGTAGTAAGTTTCTTCGAGTGAGGAAAGATGGCAAAGAAGGCAGCGAAGGGAAAGACTAGAAGGCGTGTACGCCGCAATATTGTGGAAGGCAAGGCCTTCATACAGTCGACCTTCAACAACACGATAGTGACTATTACCGACCCCAGTGGTGCTGTCATCGCGTGGGGTAGTTCCGGGAAGTCCGGATTCAAGGGGTCGAGGAAAGGTACGCCGTACGCGGCACAGCTATCCTCCCAGGATGCGGCACGCCAGGCCCTGAACGATGGCATGCGGCGGGTGGAGGTCTATGTCAAGGGACCGGGTAGTGGTCGAGAGGCAGCCATCAGGTCCCTCCAGGGGGCAGGGCTCTTCGTGACCAGCATCAGAGACGTGACACCGATTCCACATGATGGTTGTCGCCCCAGGGGCAGGAGGAGAGTGTAGGCTATGGCGCGGTATATTGGCCCCAAGTGTTCTCAGTGTCGCTACATCGGCGCCAAACTCATGCTCAAGGGAGCCAAGTGCTCCAGCCAAAGGTGTCCTTTGGAGCGGAGAAGCAACGTTCCTCCCGGAGGTCGCTCCAGGATGCGACGTCGGATATCGGACCGTGGTCTACAGCTGAAAGAGAAGCAGAAGGTGCGCTTCATCTATGGAGTGCTTGAGGCGCAGTTCCGTCGCTTCCTTGCAGAGGCAGAGCGGCTGCCAGGTATGACTGGCGACAACATGCTTATCCTTCTTGAGCGACGCCTTGACAACGTGGTATACAGGCTTGGCTTCGGTGAGTCGAGACAGCAGGCGCGACAGATAGTCCGTCATCGCCATATTCGCGTGAATGGCCGGCGTGTCGACGTGCCGTCGTTCCTGGTCAAGGTTGGTGATGAGATCAGCTGGCGGGAGCAGAGTGCAAAGACGGAATTGTATAAGGTCGTGGCTGCGCAGGTGCAAAGCCGAAACGTGCCCGTGTGGCTCAGGCTCGAAGAAGAGCAGATGAGGGGTGTGGTGGTTAGCTTGCCGACCAGCGAGGACATGGACAGCAGGCTCAGTGGTAAGGCTGTTGTCGAGTACTACTCGCGGTAGTTAGAGGGATGGTGTGTAGTGAGTGAGATATCTATCCCGATTGTGTCGTGTGTTCAGTCCGCCGGAATATACGGGCGGTTCTCCGCAGAGCCCCTTGAGATGGGCTTTGGTGTGACACTCGGAAACGCGATGCGTCGCGTTCTTCTGAGTTCACTTCCCGGGGCGGCGGTGACGTGGATCAAGATTGAAGGCGTTCAGCATGAGTTCTCGTGTATCCCTCATGTGAGAGAGGATGTTGTGGAGTTCCTGTTGAACGTCAAGGAATTGAGACTGCGACCTGTGACGCATCAGGAAGGAACACTGTTCCTTGATGTCGAGGGAGATGGAGTGGTCTGCGCCGCGGACATCCAGGCTTCGACGGACTTCGAGATTGTCAATCCAGGCCTGCTCCTTACGAACATGGACTCTGCTGAAGCGAAGCTGCATGTTGAGTTCCACGTTGAATTGGGCAAGGGCTATGTGCCGGCTGTTTCGGCTGACGGCCTCCCTGTAGGGGCACTACCGGTTGACGCGGTCTTCTCTCCTGTGAGGAAAGCCAATTTCACGGTTGAACCGATCAACCCGGGCGAAGAGCGAAGCCCTGAACGGCTTGTTATCGAGATCTGGACGGATGGCGCGGTTACACCGTGGGAAGCTCTGACTCAGAGCGCCGATGTCCTCATGAGGGAGTTCGCTGCGTTCAAGGGCGTCGAGGCCCCGTCACTCGAGCAGGGGCGCGCGGTGTCAGGGCTGGCGATATCCCCGGAGCAGTACAACACAGCGCTGGCCGATGCCGGCCTGTCGACTCGTGCACACAACAGTCTGCGTCGTGGCGGCATAATGACCCTCGGGCAGCTGATTGAGAAGACCAGGGAGGGCTTGCCGCCGCTGCCTGGCTTTGGTGAGAAATCCCAGACAGAGGTGCAGGACTTGCTCACTGGCTTGGGGTACCCGATTCCGGAAAAGATAAGGAAGGCCAAGTGAGACACCGGGTTGCAGGAAGAAAGCTGGACAGGCGGAGCGAACATCGGCTGTCCCTGTTCAAGAACCAGGTGGCCGTACTCCTTGAACGCGAGAAGATGGTGACGACAGTTGCCAAGGCTAAGGAAGTGAAGGGTCTCGCGGAGCGTGTGATTACGCTCGGCAAGGCGGGTGACCTCGCGTCGAGACGTCGCGCACTGGAGTTCGTGACACAGGACAGAATCGTGAAAAAGGTGTTCGACGATTTGGCGCGTAGATATGCGAATCGGCCGGGCGGCTACGTGCGTTTGGTTCGAATTGGGACCCGACGAGGCGACGCCGCCGAGATGGCTCAGCTTGAGCTTGTTGAGTAGTGGGACTGTACAAGGTCGCTGCGCTGGTTGAGTACGACGGAGCTTCGTTCCGCGGGTTCCAGTGGCAGAAGAGCGACCGCACGGTGCAGTCCGAGTTGGAGGGCGCCCTGCGGAAGTTGAGTGACCCCTGTGGAAGGGTGCAGGGCGCAAGCAGGACGGATGCGGGTGTTCATGCGCGGGGGCAGGTGGTGGCTTTCTGGGTGCGCGACGATCTGGATCCTATTACGATTGTGAGAGGGATGAACTACTACTTGCCGGAGGATGTAGCGTTGAAAGGCGCGTGTGGCATTGACGCAGACTTTGATGTGCGTCGAAGGGCCGTGTCGCGTCAGTATTGCTATACAGTCCTGAACGGTGGGACGCGCTCCCCTCTGAATGAGAGAATCGCGCTCAGGGTCAGGCATGCACTGGACGTGAGACGTATGCGTGCGGCCTGCAGACTGTTGCAGGGCGGGCATGACTTCGCTGCGTTTGCGACATCGCTCGACGAACCGGACTGCAGCACGGTGCGATTGGTGCATGAGGCTAGGGTTCTCCAGGCCGCCGAACTCGTGGAGTTCTGGATGAGCGCGAACGCTTTCCTGCGGCACCAGGTGCGGAACACAGTGGGCTTGCTGATACGGGTTGGCCTTGGCAAGGTCAGCGTTGAGGAGTTTGGCGCGCTGATTGATGGAGGTGGGCAGGGAACGGCAGGGCCTGCTGCTGCTGCGAGAGGGCTGTGCCTTGTGAAAGTGAGCTACGAGTCGCCGTTGGCATTCGCCGCGTGATATTGAGACGTTGTTGGGAGTAGAACCGATGCGAACGTACAGTCCGAAACTGAAGGAAATCGAGAGGCAGTGGCATGTCATCGATGCGAACGGGCGGACTCTGGGAGAGATAGCAACGCAGGCGGCGGTGCTGCTTCGAGGGAAGCACAAGGCCATGTTTGCTCCGCATATCGATACCGGAGACTATGTCATCGTTGTGAATGCGGCCAAGGTGGTAGTGACAGGCAACAAGAGGAAGCAGAAGATGTACTATAGGCACTCCGGGTATCCCGGTGGGCTGAGAGCGGAGACATTTGAAGAGGTGATGGCCAAGGACCCGCGACGTGTTGTGGAACACGCCGTGAAGGGGATGCTTCCCAAGAACAGCCTTGGACATGCCATGTACAGGAAACTGCGAGTATATGCCGGGGCGGAGCATCCGCACCGGGGACAGCTGGTTCAGAAAGAGGGTAGTGGCCAATGAGTGACGCAGTATATGTGTGGGGCACTGGTCGACGGAAGTGCGCCGTGGCGCAGGTTCGACTGTACGCGGGCGAAGGCGGAATCACGGTGAACGGGAAGCCGCTCGACGTGTTCTTTCCTCGCGTGGATCACAGGAGCATGATTGAGGCGCCGCTGCACGCGACGGACATGGTCGGCAAGTACCGCGTGGAGGTGAAGGTGGCCGGTGGTGGTATCAGCGGCCAGGCTGGTGCAATCAGGCATGGGATTGCAAGAGCTCTTGTTCGTGAGAGTGAAACACGCAAGCCCATCCTGCGGAAGGAAGGATTTCTGACTCGTGACCCGAGGGCCAAGGAGCGCAAGAAGTACGGGCTCCGGCGCGCTCGTAAGGCGAAGCAGTACACGAAGCGGTAACACTGCCGAATCAAGGATATTGCGTGGGGTGGCAACTCCGGTTGCCACCCCTTTTCTTGCTCCGATGGCAAATGGCTACCGGGGGAAGGGCGTCGTGTTGAATCCGGACGTGAGAGGGATCACGGTGGTTCGAGGGCGCGCCGCGTGAGCCGTTGAGTGCAGGGTCTCAATGGCGTAACATGATGCGGTAGGGAGGTTGGCCGCAGGGGGCCTGCCCTGCAACGCTATGACCACAGAGACGAGCAGAGCACTCGAAGTGGTGTTTACGCTGCTTCTGGACGGCGGAACACGGGTCACGCACACCTATGACCTGTCCGGCGAGCAATCAGTTGGAGACGAGATGGCGCTTGGCGTGACGAAGATGCTCGTCAAGTCGCTTGGGGGGAAGGGAGGCCTGGTGTTCTTGGAGCACCCTGTAGCAGTGTATCGAAGCGATAGACTGCTGGGATTCGACATCAATGTGAAGGGGTCTGGTGACCTGGCGGATACAGCTCTGGAACTCGAGAAGAAGCTGTCGTTTGTCAGGAGCTAGCCCCGGTCTTGACTGTCGGCGTCGACTTGCCGTGCGGAACGGCCGTGTCATGGTCGCGTTCCGAAAACGAAGGTGATGCTGTCCAAGCATTCCTAGGAGGACGCGCGCAGTATGGGAGTCAAGAAGGCCTGGCTCAGGTTCACCCTGGAGAACGCCGAGAGGGTGCCGGACATCAAGGGCATCTATGAGATTGCCTATGTCACACCCGAGGGGAAGAGGTTGTGGCGTCTTGGAACGGTTCCGAATCTGCGCAAGAGACTTGTCACCCGGCTTCATGAACCGCCTCCGCCGGAGAACTGCTACTTCAGGTACTTCGAGGCGGGGCTTTCCGAGGACGTCGATGAGTTGCAGGGACAGCTGTTTGACAGCTACAACGAACCGACTCGTGGGGCCTGGGAAAAGAGATAACGTGGAGGCAGACGCGGGCTGAGGGTCCTTTGTGGGAGTGCATTCTCTCGGCGCGTCCCCAAGGAGATGCTGTCAGGGATAGGGTGCGCTGCCATAGCGCGAAGGAGTGGGCCATTGTGGACTCGAACCACAGACCCCGGTCTTATCAGGACCGTGCTCTAGCCGACTGAGCTAATGGCCCGGGGCAGCTATACTATAGCGCGTTCGGGGTACGTGCTGTCAAGGTGGCCGCGCAACGCGGCTCTGCTAGCCTTCTTCGATCGAGACCAGGCTGTCGCCTATCTGAACGATCGAGTCGGGCTTGGCCGCGACCTCCGTCACCGTTCCGTCAACAGTCGCAACGATCTCGTTCTCCATCTTCATGGCCTCAATCGTGAGCAGCAGGTCTCCTTCCTTGACCTTGTCGCCTGCGGCGACCTTAACGTCCAGTATCTTGCCAGGAAGTGGAGAGGTAATCAGTTCTGTTGCCATCTGCCTGTGTTCCTCCTGAGTATTATGTGTCACTCGTGCATGATTATGGCGCACTGCATATGGGCCGACAGCAAACTGCTGCCGTGCCTTCTGCAGGCGCGCTAGAGCGGTATGTTTCCGTGCTTCTTGCCAGGGAATGGGTCGCGCTTGGTCTCAAGAATGTCGAATATCCGGGCCAGCCTGCATCTCGTATCCTTCGGGTCAATCACATCATCGACTGACCCCCGTTCGGCGGCACGATCGGGATTCGAGAATTGCTCCTTGTACTCCTGGATTCTCTGCGCCCTGAGCGCGGCGGGGTCGTCGGCGCTCTTGATCTCTCGAGCGAAGACTATCTCGGCTGCACCGCTCGCTCCCATGACGGCAACCTCGGCTGTAGGATATGCTAGGACCATGTCTGCCCCGAGGTATTTCGAGCACATGCCGACGTAGGCTCCACCATACGCCTTTCTGAGTATCACGGTGACCTTCGGGACAGTGGCCTCGGAGTAGACATACAGGAGCTTCGCGCCGTGACGGATGATTCCTCCGTACTCCTGGGCAGTCCCCGGCATGTAGCCTGGCACGTCGACCAGCGTCAGCAGGGGGACGTTGAAGCAGTCGCAGAACCTTATGAACCGCGAAGCCTTGTCGGATGCATTGATGTCGAGGACGCCGGCCATGAACTTCGCCTGGTTCGCGATGATGCCGATGCTGCGTCCGCCGATGCGAGCGAATCCCACTACCATGTTCTGGGCGTACAGACGGTGCACCTCGAAAAAGTTCCCGTCGTCCACGATTCTGGCAATGATATCCTTGACGTCGTACGGCTTGTTCGCGTCGGCAGGAATCACATCACGCAGCGAGATGTCCTCCCTGTCCACGGGGTCCTTTGTGACACCTGAAGGAGCCTCCTCCCTGTAGTTCTGAGGCATGAACGAGAGCAGCTCCTGTGCCGTGGCAATCGCAGCCTCATCGTCGCCGGCCAGGAAATGGGCAACGCCACTCCTCTGGTTGTGTACGAGACCGCCACCGAGTTGTTCGTGGGACACCTCTTCCGAGAGGACGTCCTTCACGACTGCTGGCCCCGTGATGTACATCGTGCTCGACTTGCGCGTCATGATGACGAAGTCGGTGAGCGCAGGCGAGTACACGGCGCCCCCGGCGGTTGGCCCGAGTATGATCGATATCTGGGGGATGACCCCCGAGGAGCGAGAGTTACGGAAGAATATCCGCCCGTAGCCGTCCAGCGAGTCGATGCCTTCCTGTATGCGGGCGCCACCAGAGTCAAGCATTGCGATGCAGGGAATGCCCGTTTGGAGCGCAAGGTCCTGCGTCCTTGCTATCTTGAGGGCGTGTACCTCGCCCAGCGAGCCGCCGAGCACTGTGAAGTCCTGGGCATACACGGCAACCTTGCGTCCCGCGATGCGCCCCACTCCGGTGACCACTCCGTCCGCAGACAACTCCATCTTGTCCAGGCCGTAGTAGACAGAGCGCGTCTTCATGAACTGGTCGTACTCAACGAATGAATCCTTGTCTACGAGCAGGTCGATTCGCTCACGAGCCGTCAGTTTGCCCTTGGCGTGCTGTGCCTCAATCTTCTGCTCGCCGCCGAGCTTGCGGACTGCTGCGGACTTCGCCTCAAGTTCAAGTCGCCTCTTCTGTCCCCCGTTAGTCTCTTCCATCTCTTTCACCTCTCGCTTCGTCGCATACCGATATGCGCTGCACACCACTGGCTTGTTTGCACCTGCTATCCAAGGATGCCGAGGAAGACCCCTCCGGCTATGGCGGCACCGATTGCCCCTGCCACATTGGGACCCATCGCGTGCATCAGCAGGAAGTTCCTGGGGTTCTCCTTCTGGCCCATGACCTGTACGACCCTTGCGGACATCGGCACGGCGGATACGCCTGCGGCACCGATCATCGGGTTTATCTTCTCCTTGGAGAACACGTTCATGAGCTTCGCCAGCAGTATGCCGGCCGCCGCTGCACTGGCAAAAGCCACAACGCCGAGCACCAGGATGAGGAGCGTGCGTGGCTGCAGAAAGTTCTCTGCCGGCATGCTGGCGCCAATTGCCAGAGTAAGGAAGATAGTGAGTATGTCCACGAGTGTCGTCTGTGCCGTGTTGCTCAGGCGTTCGACGACTCCAGACTCGCGGAACAGGTTGCCCACCATGAAGCACCCGATCAGCGGAGCTGAAGAGGGGACAAAGAGGACAACCACCACTGTTGTGACGAGAGGGAAGAGAGTCTTCTCGGTTCTGCTTACGGGCCGCATCTGTGGCTTCATGTAGATCCGGCGCTCCTGCCTGGTCGTGAGCAGACGTATGACGGGTGGCAATATGACTGGTACCAGCGCCATGTACGAGTAGCAGGCAACGGCTGTGGCGCCTATGATATGCGGCGCGAGCACGGAGGTCACGTATATTGTCGTTGGACCCTCCGCGCCACCTATGATGCCGATTGAGCACGCCTCTGGAATGCTGAAACCTACCAGAAGGGCGAGGAAGAAGGCGAGGTAGACGCCGAACTGAGCCGCCGCCCCCAGCAGCAGGGTCTTCGGATTCGCGAGCATTGGCCCGAAATCCGTGAGAGCTCCCAGGCACAAGAACATGAGTGGCGGCAGGATTTGCCACATCACCCCGTACTTGAATATCCTGGAAAGCAGGCCTATCGGTGAGGTGGGGTACTCCTCCTGGTCCGTCTGCTCCTGAGTGATGAGTCGGGCCACGACGTCGCCCTCTTCCACACGGTCGCCGGAGGCGACCATATACGTGTCCACGCGGCCGAACACGGGGCTCACGATTTCACCGGAGTCCAGTCTGATGAGAACAGTCTCCCCGTCGAATCGAGAACCCTCCCCTGTCTCAATGCTGACAACTGTGCCCGCTGTGGGGGCCTTGAGCAGCATCTCGTAGTCCATCATGCCGCCAAGCGGGAGATTGACCAGCAGTATGCCGAATCCGATGGGGATGAGCAGCAATGGCTCCATCTTCTTCGCAATAGCCAGATAGATAAGAAGCCCTGCTATCAGAAGCATCACGGCGTTGCCCCAATAGAAGTGCTGAAATCCGCTCTCTAGTAATCCGAACAACTCAGGTCCTCCGTGTTGGCAATGGATGGAGAAGAGGCTTGCATCGGGATGCGGCTACTCCTCGGGCTTGTCTCCGGAGAGACGCAGAAGCAGTCGCGACCCAACCCAGACAAGACCAGCCAGCAATGCAAGGAGAAGGAACACAAGGCTGAAGCCGCCCGCAGCAATTCGGACGGCGAAATCCCAATCAATCATGTGCGCTACTCCCGGTAGTGGAATCCGTGAGGCTCTCAGGTGGGAAGGGCGCCGGCAATGCAGTTCCCTGATTTTGCCACCCAATCGCGGTTGAATAGTTTAGCATGCCGGCACCATCACCATGAGTGGTCGCTATCCTTACAGACCGCCTTGACAGCACGCGCGACTGTCCCGTAGTCGAAGCCGCGGCTCGACAGGTATCTCGAGAGGCGGCGGATGAAGGAAGCCCTATGCTGGTCCTTCAGCATGCTCGCGCGCCGTGTTGCGATAGCCAGAGCTACGGGTTCGTCGTCGATCTCACTGGTGACGTCGTTCGCTATCTCCTCGGCGACCCCCTTGTCTGTGAGCTCTTTGATAATCAGGCGCCGGGCTCGTGGCCTGAATTCCATACGGTTCTTGGTCCACTCCCTGGCGAAGGACCTGTCATCGACGAGGCCACGTGTGGCCAGGGTCTGTAGTGCCTCTTCAACCGGGACTTCACCGAAGCCTGCTGATTGAAGGTGTCGTCGAATCTCTGCGCCGCTCCGCGGGCGATGCGCCAGCAGTCGATAGGCTCTCGCGAGGGCTTTCTGGCTGTCAGGTTGTGGACCCATCGGCGGTCGCCTTGGTGCCCGGAGGGCTAGTCCTGCTCGTCGCTGGGAGGCACGGTCTTCTCGGGAGCACGAGGCGGCACGGCGGCCGCGCGTATTTCCTGCTCAAGACGGGATGCAACCCCAGGATTCTGCCGGAGGAAATCGCGTGCATTCTCTCTTCCCTGGCCCAGCTTGTGTTCTTCGTACGTGAGGAATGAGCCAGCCTTCTTGATGAGGCCCAGGTTGACTCCGAGGTCCAGCAGGTCTCCTTCCTTGCTGATGCCCTGGTTGAACAGGATGTCGAACTCGGCCGTCCGGAACGGCGGAGCCACCTTGTTCTTGACCACCCGTGCCCGCACACGCGATCCTACTATCTCGGAGCCACGCTTCAGCGTGTCCCCTCTGCGCAGGTCGATGCGGACCGAGCTGTAGAACTTGAGGGCACGTCCTCCGGGCGTTACCTCCGGGTTGCCGAAGATAATACCCACCTTCTCCCGTAGCTGGTTGATGAAGACGACAGATGTCCTGGAGCGGCTGATGGCGGCGGTCAGCTTTCTGAGTGCCTGAGACATGAGCCGTGCCTGCAGTCCTACGTGCGAGTCGCCCATGTCTCCCTCAATCTCTGCCTTGGGGACCAGGGCTGCCACGCTGTCAATGACGACTACGTCAACGCCGGAACTCCTGACAAGATACTCGGTGATTTCAAGTGCCTGCTCGCCGGTGTCCGGCTGTGAGATATAGAGATCGTCGGTGTTGACGCCGCAGGCCGCGGCGTATTTGGGGTCAAGCGCGTGCTCTGCATCTATGTAGACGGCCTTTCCACCTGCCTTCTGGGCCTCTGCAATGATGTGTTGCGCCAGCGTTGTCTTGCCGGAGGACTCTGAGCCGTAAATCTCCGTCACCCTTCCCCTGGGGATGCCGCCGATGCCGAGGGCCATGTCGAGAGAAAGGGAACCGGTGGAGATGACCCCTATGTCCTGCCTGGCTGCCATCTCACCCAGCCTCATGAGCGACCCTTTGCCGAACTGACGTTCGATCTGCTCGACGGCGAGTTCCACTGCTCTCTCTTTGTCATTAGCCATTTTGCCTTCTTGCTCCCTCTTGCCTTTCGCCATTCTGCCGCAGGCTGCGGCGATCCCTACTTGCGCCGAACTTCCTTGCCCACCTTCCACACATGCTCCTCCTCTGGAGCGTGAACGTCGCCGCGTGCGCCGCCTCCCTTGCGTCCCTGCCAGACAGGCTTCCTCTTCTGGAGGAAGGCGTTCTGGCCTTCGCAGCCATCGCGGGTGAGCGATTGCATGGTTATCATCTCTGTGCCATATCTGAACGCGTGCCTCTCGTCCATGTCCTGTATGTAGTAGAAGAACTGCTTCTCCCACCGGACCACGAGGGGAGCGTTTGATCCTATCAGCTTTGCCATCTCCCACGCCTTCCCTTCCAACTCGTCTTCCGCGTGAACGTAGTTGAGCAGCCCCGCTTCAAGAGCCCATTGTGCCGAGCGTGGTCTGGAGACCAGCAGGAGTTCGAACATGCGCTTGCGTGAAAGCGACTTGTACGCTCCGACAGTCGGCGTGAAGCATCCGAAGCCGACACCGCCGCCGGGGAGAAAGAAACTGGCTGTGTCGGAGGCCAGCACGATGTCGCAGCTTCCGGCCAGCGCGAACCCAAAGGCGCAGCAGTTGCCCCTGATGACTCCGATTATCGGTACGGTAGAACTCGTCATCGTCTGGAGCACTTTGGGCGGTAACTCGAAGTACCAGCGTTGTGAGAGGAGGTCCTTGTTCGTGAAGGCGTTGAAGTCGCCGCCCGAGCAGAAGTTCTC
>JAUVYD010000118.1 GCA_030603265.1 Dehalococcoidia bacterium | reverse complement strand
GTCCCGAATCCGTGTATGATGCGGACGCTCGGGACGTCAGCGAATGCGGCTGCGTTGAAGTACGTGTCGAGAGCGGGCTCTATCTCGTCTGCTCGTTTGCCGCGCAGGTCAAGTTCCCGTGGTACGTGGCGGTCGCTTTTCCTGGCTCTGATGGACACCGATTGGGCCTGTGGTCGTGGGGTGCCGGCAATCTTGTCCACGGTGTCGACTCCGAGCCAGAGCTTCGTCTGTCCGCACTGCACCTCGAGCTGGAAGTTGTTCTCCGATATGGAGAGCACCGTGGCATCGGCATTCGTTCCGCGTATGCGAACTGTGTCTCCCAACCTGATATCGCTGTCATCGAGGGGCTCGGCCTCCAGGCCGGGTTGAGGAGGAAGCCGGAGTTCGTCAGAACTCAGCTTCGCCTGCGCCGTTCCCATCGTGCGTCGTGCGAGTTCCAGTTGCTCTTTGCCCCTGTGTTTGCGCAGTTCGGTGGATGCCTCGCGAATCTGTCTGTGTAGTGCTGCTGCCTCGCGTGTGATACTGTCCCTGGCCTCGCGGATGGCGCTGCGCTCCTGGTCTCGCGCCTGCGCCAGCTCTCCATCCAACTCGCTCTTGAGTGCCTGCAGAGTGGCTCTCTCATGCTTCAGTTCTTCGCTCAATGTCCCAGCAGCTCGCTTCTCTGTCTCGAGGTCGCTGAGCAACGCAGCGAGGTCCTGCTCCGCCTTCGGCAGCAAGCGTCGCGCGTTCTCGACCAGTTCTTCGGGCAACCCCAGGCGTGCGGCGGTGGCGAGGGCGTTGCTTGCACCCGGAAAGCCCATCTGGAGTCTGAAAGTTGGACTGCTGGTTACGGGGTCGAACTCCAGAGAAGCGTTCTGCAGCCCGGGAGTGGCATGGGCGTAGACCTTGACGTCCGTGTAGTGTGTCGTGGCGAGAGTAAGAACTCCGTGCTGGAGGAAGTGCTGCAGAAGTGACCGCGCGAGCGCCGCGCCCTCACTCGGGTCCGTGCTTGAACCCGGCTCATCGAGAAGGACAAGGCTCCTCTTCGTCGAGTTGGCAACGATACGTACCAGATTGCTCATGTGCCAGCTGAAAGTCGAAAGGGTCTGCTCTATGCTCTGCTCGTCACCGATGTCCGCGAATATGCCGTCAAAGATGGGCAGGGCGGTGCCGTCGGATGCTGGAATCGGGATTCCTGATTGCATCATCGCTGACAGGAGCCCGATGGTCTTGAGCATGACTGTCTTGCCGCCGGTGTTGGGGCCGGTCACCACGAGAACCCGGAAATCCGCGCCCATTTCCAGAGTCAGCGGAACTGCGGACGGACCGAGGAGCGGATGTCTTGCCTCTTTGAGGACGAGCACGGTCCCGGTAGCGGTTTCGGCAGCTCCGCCGGCGAGGACGGTTGGCTCCATTGCCTTCACCTCACGCGCGTAGCGAGCCTTGGCGATGGCGACGTCAAGTTCTGCAATGGCGGCCAGGCTATGCCCGATTTCCTCCGCATGTCTGCCGAGTGCCTCGCTTCTCTCGCGGAGCAGACGCTCGATTTCATTGCGTTCGCCGAGTTCGAGCTCCCGAAGGACATTGCCCTGCTCAACGGCGCTCCATGGCTCCATGAAGACGGTGGCGCCGCTATTGGAGACGTCGTGTACGATGCCCCGGATTTCACGGCGAAGCTCTGCCTTGACGGGGATGACATAACGCCCCTCGCGCTGAGTGACCAGCTGGTCCGTCAAGAGGTTCTGGCCCTCGGAAGACATGACGAATCCCTCGAGGTGTTCGACGAGTTCCTGGCGGGCCTCAATGGTGCGCTTGCGTATCTCGTACAGCTTCGGAGAGGCGGAATCGAGTATCTCTCCCGAAGGTCCGATGCCGCGGGTCAGCTCGTTCGCCAGGGCGTGGAGGTCGCTCAATCCTTCGGCAATCACCCACAACCGGACCAACTCGTCTCGATACTCGTGGATTCTGCTGCGTGTCTGAGCCACAGCGTGGAGAGTTCGGGCCACCTCCTGGAATTCGCCTGGCTGAAGAACCATGCCCTGGGCTGCCTGGGTCGCGGCCGGTTGGATATCGCTGACCGCTCCAGTTGTGAAATCCGGCAGGAGGGATAGGAGCCTTCCGGCCTCGGCGCTTTCCGCAAGGCGCTCGACGATTCGTTCGCGGTCGGTGAGCGGCTGGAGGTCAAGAATGGACTGTCGGCTCAGTTGGAACGAGGCGTAGTGCGCCACCCTTGCCTTGGCAAGCGGGAACTCAAGGACTTCCAGGCTCTTTGCGTCCATCGGTGCTAGACGAGGGTGCTATGGCAGCGGCGGGTTCCGGAGACAACAGCCTCTTGGTCAACTCGCCTCTGCAACGTTCAATGCTGACATTGAGAGGGCGACTCGTCAAGTGGCGCACGTACGGTGTTAGATGTTCTACGATTCTGTCCGCCCCTAGCTGTTCAGGGAAAATGTCCGCAGGCAGGAGATGGTGACCACGAGGCCGTAAGATGGATGGTCTGTTAGCAGGGTGGAATTGCCCCGTTTCCCGCAGGGGCGGACCTCTGTGTCCGCCCGGGGGGTGGGTGGACGGTTGGCATGGGGGAATTTGTCCCGTTCCTGTAGGGGCGG
Source organism: Dehalococcoidia bacterium (assembly GCA_030603265.1). Taxonomy (GTDB): domain Bacteria; phylum Chloroflexota; class Dehalococcoidia; order GIF9; family AB-539-J10; genus SKVJ01. The sequence continues at coordinate 2,850 of JAUVYD010000118.1, read as the reverse complement.
ACCTCTGTGTCCGCCCGTGCAGGGGACGAGCTGTTGTGCTTCCGTGTAGGGGCGCTTCGGGAAGCGCCCGGTGATTGTGTGCCGGACAGGGTTGGCGTCAACGCCGTCAGTGAGAACCGGAAGTGCCGTACGGAATCGCTCTCTGGTCTTGGGCTGTCGCCGTGGCCGTGTGCCAGCGCCGGGTCGTTCCCGAACGACCCCTACATCCGGAGCATCCAGCACCGACTTCGCGGGTGGACGGTTGGCATGGGGGAATTTGTCCCATTCCTGTAGGGGCGCGGCATGCCGCGCCCGTAGGGTAGTGTGTCGTTCAAGGCTGTGTTGGCCTTTGCGGCGTTGTGTGGCGACAGAGCGGCGGGCCAGGCATGCCATGGCCCCTACATCACGAACCACCACCCCACACTCCACCACGGGCGGACACGGAGGTCCGCCCCTACGTCACGAACCACGGCCATGCCATCGAGGGCAGCCACGGTCCACGTGCCGCTACCGGGCGCAGGTGACAGGAGCGCTGACCTCCCATGAGGACATGTTCGCTGGGCATCAACAGTGACGCACGTATGGCAGTGGCGGGGCTCCAGCCCGGTTGTGCCTCGAGTGCGGGCAACAGAAGACACGATTTCGATTGTCCACAGCGAGTCCTATGCCTGGACGCCGTACCGGGCAGCGAGTTCGGGGTCGTACGGGGCCCTGCGCCCGATACAGCTGGCTCTGGGACACAGTTGGCAGCTCTCGAAGCGCACCTCGGTCGGGAAAAATATCCCCGATACGGACTTGAGCGGCAGCATCAGGTACTTGTCGGTGAGCCGGACTCCCACGGATTGCTCCACCTCGCCGAGCAGCCGGAACAGCGTGCCCTGTTCCTGGACAGGCCAATCCGGCAGTGAACCCGGCGCCATCCTCGATAGCTGGTCGAGCGCGTACGTCTTCTTGATTTGCTGCTCAATGTGGCGTCGTGCAGTGACCAGCAGGTGCATCCTGATAGTGTCCAGGCAGACTGTTGTCATGAGGTCGCCGGTGGGATTCTCGACGCCATCGGCCTCGATGCCGCACGTTGCGACGAACGGGAAAACGCGTTCAACACCGTCAAGATTCTGGCGGAGCACGCTGCTTTGAAAGGCATGCCCGTCGATGACAACGCCATCCTCGGTCTTCTCATCCACATACGCGACCCGGAACATCGCCTTCGGTCTGGCGACTTCGAGCGAGCGCGCGACCAGTTCTTCCACGAGCCGCTGCAGAGACGAAGGAACCTTGCGCACCTTCAGCAGGCGTATCACGAGGTCGACTGTCAGTTCGAAAGGTATGTCGCTCAGAACGTGCGTCTCTGCGCGGGAGGGAGTAGTCTCTTTCATCGTGTCGGGACACGTTACATGACCCTGCTTTGTTTGTCGATTCATCGATGTCACAGTGAGCAGGAGACGGACAGCCATCTGCTATACTCGCTCGGCTTCGTCACATCGTTCGAGTGGAGGTTCGTGGTATGAGAGCAAGTGACCTTGACTGGAGTCTGCCCTATACGTCGCCCAGAAAGCCAATGCTGGGCGCCAACGTGGTGGCAACGTCACAGCCTCTGGCTGCCCAGGCGGGCATGCGGATGCTGTTGAAAGGAGGCAACGCCGTCGATGCCGCCGTTGCAGCTGCCATCGCGCTGACGGTGGTTGAGCCGACCATGAATGGTATCGGGGCTGACGCCTTTGCCCTTGTCTGGGATGGCAACAAGTTGCATGGACTGAATGCGTCCGGTCGTGCCCCCCTGCGATGGAGCCGCGAGCGGTTTGTTGGCCTCTCAGAGATGCCGGCGATTGGATGGGACAGCGTCACAGTCCCCGGTGCGGTCTCGGGATGGGTGGCTCTTTCGCGTGAGTTCGGTGTGCTCCCGTTTCGTGACCTCTTCGGCCCTGCCGTCGAATATGCGCAACGCGGCTTCCCCGTTTCTCCGCTGGTAGCGAAGACATGGTCGGAGGCAGCCGAGAAGTATCGTGAGTTTGACTCGTTCGTCAGGACTTTCCTGCCGCAGGGCCTTGCTCCTCGCACAGGCGAGTGGTTCAGGTGTCCCCAGGCCGGAGAGAGCCTTCTGGACATCGCAGAGTCCTACGGAGAGTCCATGTACAGGGGGCGTCTCGCCCGGCTCATTGCAGACTGGGCTGCGAAGACTGGAGGGCTGCTGACAGAGGACGATCTGGCCGGGCATAGTCCCGACTGGGTTGAACCCGTGTCTCTCACGTATGACGGCAACACGTTGCACGAGATTCCTCCGAACAGCCAGGGTATTGCCGCTCTTATTGCTCTTGGGATACTGCGCTTCACCGGGATAGGGATGGAGGGTGCGGATTCCGCGGTGGCCCTGCATATGCAGCTTGGCGCGATGGACCTCGCGCTGAAGGAGGTGCTGGCCCACGTCGCCGATCCTGCGCACATGGAAATCGAGCCGCAGCGCCTGCTCGATGAAGAGAGGTTGCGGGAGCTGGCGGCCGTGGTGAATGATGCTGTGGTTCAGCGTGGAGAGCACGGTGGGCGTAGTGCCGAGCCGGATACCGTGTACCTCACAGCCGCGGATGAACGGGGAATGATGGTCTCGATGATACAGTCGAACTACTTCGACTTCGGCTCGGGTATCGTCATTCCTGACACGGGAGTAAGTCTGCATTCCCGCGCGGCGTGTTTCAGCCTCCAAGAGGGGCACCCGAACATCGTGGGTGGAGGCAAGCGACCGTTTCATACATTGTGTCCCGGATTCGTTAGCTCGCAGGGGCGCCCCGTGATGAGCTTCGGGGTTATGGGCGGGCCCATGCAGGCGCAGGGTCACGTACAGCTCTTCCTGCGCATCTGTGCACACGGCCAGAACCC
>JAUVYD010000155.1 GCA_030603265.1 Dehalococcoidia bacterium | reverse complement strand
GCCAGCATGAGTGAGACGTACAGTACGTCCCGGGATGCCGTCAATTTGACGACGTACACAACGAGGAGAACGGCGCAGGGTATGTACGCGACGCCCAGTATGGTCCACCACCTGGTCGCGTCCAGCAGCAGGAACACAGCGAGAATGAACGGGAGCAAGCAATAGCCCAGCCAACTGAAGGACCATGATGGCGCCCTGCGCGACACCGTGTGATAGATGCTAACGGCCGTGGCCAGCACACAGGCGACTCCGCAGGCAGCACCATATCGGAAAGATGCCGTGAGAAGCATTGCCACCAGCAGATGTGGCAATGACGTGAGGAAGGCGTCTTTCCAGGTTCCCCTTGAGTGAACGTGAAGCAGGTCCGCTGCAATCAGTTTAGCGTTCCCGAAGGATTCAACGGCTGCGTCGCAGGACTCCTCTTCGCTCAGGCCACTCCGTCTCAGGGCGCGGCTGTGATCCTCGAGGTGCGCACGGAACTCCCTGTCGATTGCCCGACGGGCACGTGAATCGATTCTCAGGCTGCCGCACAGTGCAGATACGTAGTCGACCAGCTTCCTGTGCATCCGGTTCCCGTCAGGCAGCCTTGGCCTCCAGTACGGACCTGACCGCGGCCGCGAAGTTGCTCCACGTAGTCCGCTGGCGAGAAAGCGCCTCGGTGCCTTTGGGAGTCATGTAGTAGTAGCGTCGCTCCTGCCCGCCCGGAAGGGTCTGCCATCTTCCCTCGATGAGACCGTCCTTCTCCATCCTGTGGAGCGCAGGGTAGAGCGTGCCTTCACGGAAGTGGAAGTAGCCGCTGCTCCGCCTCTCCAGTTCCCTGATGAGTTCGTATCCGTACGTTGGACTATCGCTGATAACGCTCAAGACCAGACTGTCGGTACTTCCCTTCAGTAGCTCTCTCTCGTAGCTCGTTGTCCTGTCCCCCTGCTCCCCAGTATGGAACCCTACACTAGCAGTGCCAAAATGGCCTGTCAATTGTGCTCGTGGTTTGCCGCGATGTGCCACAGCGACTAGAATATCTGGCCTGCAAGCGCAGGGAAGGGAGAGCGATGTCGGCATTCGAGGAATTCGTGGAGGGAATCCATCAGACCGACAGCATGCAGGAACTCGTGCGTAGCCTCGATGAAGAGCCCGCAGTGTTCCTCACCCGCATATGCTCCAGATACGAAGAAACGGGTCGGCCGGTTCCGGATCACTATCTCCAACTGACAGGATACTTCGGAGAGACCATGCTGCGTGTGCTCGTTCAGGCCGGCATGATCAGCCGCCACGCCGGTGGCCGTGGCTCCATCTATGCGTATGAGCCGACTGCCGACGGGCTGGCGTTGCATCGGAGAATGCGCGAAGAGGGGTCAAGGTGAGAGCAGTCTTTGACACTCATGCTCACCTGGATCAGATTGACGAAATCGATTCCTGCCTCGACCGGGCTCGTGAGGCTGGCATGGTCGGTGTTATCGCAGTGGGGACAGACATGTCCTCGAATGAGAATATCCTTCGCATCGCTGAGCGCTGGAGGGGATTCGTGTATCCGGCCCTCGGACTTCATCCCTGTCACCTCGTTGGTTTCGATGCGGCACGGATTTCGCGGGAGTTGGCATTCATTGAGGACAATCTTGAGTCGTCCTGTGCGGTCGGCGAAATCGGCCTTGACTATCACAAGAGGACGGTCGCGGACGTTCCGAAGGAGCTGCAGAGAGAAGTCCTTGGCGAGCTGTTGTCACTTGCCAATGGACGACAACGCCCGGTCCTCGTACACAGTCGCTACGCCTGGACCGATGCGCTCCGTCTGGTTGTTGAGGCGAGAACATCCAGAGCCGTGTTTCACTGGTTCACTGGTCTTGCCAGCACGCTGCGAGGTATAATGGACGCTGGCTACTATGTGTCTGCGACTCCCGCTGCCGAGTATCACGAGGAGCACAGGCGAGCCGTTCGAGCGGCTCCACTTGAGCGATTGCTTCTAGAAACGGATGCTCCAGTGTGGTACGGCCGCGCAGAGAGATATCAGTCATGCCCTGCGGATGTTCTGAGAAGCCTGCGTGCAGTTGCAGAGTTGAAATGCGAGAGCGAGAACACTGTGGCAAGATATACAACGCGTGGAGCCAGGCAGTTGCTTGGCGTGGGTGTTTCACCCGATAACGAGGAGGTTACTTAGTATGGTACAGGCCATAAAAGGTGAAGAGGAATTCAAGACTGCCGTGCTGCAGTCGGGCACTCCAGTTCTTGTGGATTTCTGGGCGCAATGGTGCGCTCCCTGTCTTGCTGCGGCTCCGGTAATCGAGGAACTTGCGAAAGAATACGATGGCAAAGTCGGCTTCGCCAAGGTCAATGTTGAGGACAACAGCATGATAGCCGCGAAGTACGGTATTGCTGCAATCCCAACTATGCTCATCTTCAAGAACGGGGAGCCAGTGCAGCAACTGGTTGGCCTCAAGCCAAAGAAAGAACTCAAGAAGGTACTGGACGCCGCGCTCGGCGAACGGCAGTAGCGGCTGCCGCAGCAGGCTGTCACTCACCGACTCCGGTCTGCACGACCTACATCGCTTGCCCGGGGTCAGGAGGCAGACAGTTGACTGTCAGACTCCAGTCGAGCAGCAGTCGAACGACCGGGGACTGTGAAACGAGGTCTGCGAGACCGGGGCTCAGCGGCACCAGTAGCGCCAGGAGCAGCGCCCATCCGAGGGCGGCGGCGATTGCTCCCACTGCAAGGCCGACTATGCGGTCGACCATCCCGAGCGCCGTCATATGGATGAGACGCGACAGCAGCGCTGCGAGAAGCGCAGCCACAATGAGCGTCGCAATCAGGATAATGGCGTAGGCCGCAACCAGTGACCATGTCCCTCCGGAAGGCCACAGCATTGCAGCCACCTGCCGGTGAAGCGCCCCCGCGAGTAGTATCCCCCCAAGCAACCCGGCAATGCCGATGACTGCCCTGACTATGCCCTTCCAGAACCCGAATGCGGCAAGAAGGCATATGGTGACCGTCACCGCGACATCAAGCCATGTCACTTGACAACACCACCTCTGGAATCGCCGGCTCCCGGCGATTGCGTGCGACATAGTCCTCTCGGCCACGTGCTGCAGCACCCTGCCAGAGCCGAAGTCGAGTGCGATGGTTGAAGTGATTTCTGGTGCGAGCCCGGCCGCTCCCCGAACATCCACGCCGGAGCATGTCTGCCATGAAGCCGAAGAAGGGGAAGTCCTGTTTTCTGAACGCGACCCATCATTCCCTCTCTGCAGCGGTGTCGGTTCCCGTGTGATGGGTGGCTCGATGCCGTGCAGCCAGCGATACCCCCGGAGCCTTTCGCCGTCTGCCGCAGACTCTGTCTACAGGACGCGCCTGAGTTTGGGGCTGGGGGTGATGCCTGGCATCCTTCCACGCTTGGCAATGGGCCTGCCGTCGACCTCGTGCAGGTCTGCGGTGAAGTCCAGCGGCCGGGCGTCGCTGATATGGCTTCCAACGGCAAAGACGTCGACGGGGGCTCCCTCTTCGAGGAAGTAGCGGATTCTGTCGGGGTCCAGACCACCGCTCACGGCAATCCGTACGTCCTTGAATCCCTCGAGGTCGAGCCAGGCCCTGACCTCCTTGACGAGGTCCGCAGTCACCCTTCCCCTTTCCGACGGTGTGTCAAGCCTCACTCCGAAGAGGCGACCTTCCATTGCCTTCGCGACTGCCACGCTCTCACGCACCTCATCTTCAAACGTGTCAACGAGCGCAATTCGTGGAATCTCCGGATTCATATGCCTGTCGAATGCCAGGGTCGCTGCTGCGGTGGACCCCATCATGATAATCAACGCGTGAGGGATGGTTCCCACGGGGTCCTTGCCTGCGAGCCTGGCTCCCGCGGTGCTTGCGCAGCCGCTGCACCCGCCGACGGCTGCAGAGTACTCCATCACTGCCACAGTGGAAGGATGCACGTGGCGTGCTCCGAAGCTCAGCACCGGCACACCTCTAGCTGCCTGAATGCACTCTCTCGCAGCACTTGCCCACCCGCTGCAGTGAGCGAGAATCCCCAGGTAGCATGTCTCGTATGCGCCGAAACTCTGGTACGGCGCGGTGATTCGGAGAGCTATCTCCTTCTTGGCAATCGGCTGGCCCTCTTCCAGTGCCCAGACTTCAGCTCCCTTGTCGGGCAGCACGTGTCTCAGCAACGCCTTCACTTCTTCGATTCCGCACAGGATTCCGTCACGCTGTGGGAAGATCTCCATGGTTGCGACAGGGTTGATGCCCTCTCTCTTCAGTATCTCCACCGTACGTAGAAAGTACACGTCGGCCGTGTCGCCCCTGAGCCAGCTGTCAGGGATGTCCCACTCTGGCGCTGGCGGCCGAACGCTTTCGGAGGTGATAGTGACTCCAAGGACGTTTTCCATGTGCCTCAGTGCGAAAGCATGGTTCTTCTCATCGAAAGACGCGATGCAATTGCCTGGGACCTCCACTATGTAGCCTCGGTCCCGGGCGTCCGCTACCGTGTGCAGCACGCATATGTCCGTGCACACGCCACACACAACCAGTGTGTCTACGTGCAGCTGCTGCAACAGCTGGTC
>JAUVYD010000184.1 GCA_030603265.1 Dehalococcoidia bacterium | reverse complement strand
AACCCGTCCTCTTGGGTCCCCGCTAATCCTGAAACAGACTCGTGGGCGATACCGTAGATTGTTTCTTCAGAACAACACCCAGATTCCTCCGAGTGGGAGATCGGGGGCAACAGCCCGGTGGACGACCTGCTGACATTCCAGCAGCCGGATGGTGAGTTCTTCTTGGAGGGCGGAGCCGTGGCGCGTATTCCCATTACCACCGCCTCCGCAATACAGGCCCTCCTCGGAGTTCCGTGGCCCGTGCCGGCTGCGTCGTCGTCGAGCGCCGGCGCCGAACTGGCCGTGACGCCATCCGACTTCGAGTTCGCCGCCACCGAGGATGGCGATGACACGCTTGAGCGGGTGCTGGAGATATGGAATGAGGGCTACGGCAGTCTCTACTGGGAAGTCTCGGAAAATGCTGCCTGGCTCTCCCTCAGTCCTTCGAGAGGCAGCTCTACGGGCGAGCATGACGATGTGACGTTGTCCGTCGATATCTCCGGCCTCAATACGGGCAGCTTCAGCGCCACCATCACCATCGGCGGGGCGGGCGCTGACGGCAGCCCCCGGACTGTTGATGTGGACCTGGAGATCACTGCTGCGGCCACGGACCCGGAGATCGATTTCAGTCCATCCAGACTCCGGTTCACGGCGGAAGAGGGTGGCGATGACCCTGACGACGAGACTCTCACCATATGGAACTCCGGGGAAGGCACGCTGGGCTGGACTGTCTCAGACGATGCGGGATGGCTCTCCCTCAGCCCGAGGAGCGGGAGCTCGACCGGAGAGAACGATGAGGACGAGGTGGATGTGTCGGTCGATATCTCAGGCCTCGACGCGGGTGAATACACTGCAGAGATAACTATCAAGGACTCCGACGCTTCGAACAGTCCGGAAGACCTGACAGTGACGCTGACCGTAGAGGAGTCGGAGGACTCGGCGGACGACGGTGAGTACTATCAGCTTATGACCCCCACCACTCCCGCGGGAGCGGGAAGCATCACGCGCAGCGTGCTGCCGGACGCGCAGGGGTATCTTGCTGCTACGCAGCTTGCGCTGACCGCGGTCCCGTTTACGGGCTATGTGTTCACGGGTTGGACTGGGGACGCCGCCGGTCCTCAGAACCCCATCAACGTCGTGATGTCCGGGAACAGGACTGTCATGGCCAACTTCCTCCGCTTCGACAACGCAGGGCTTCCAGATGTCGGGCTTACGTTCGCGTCACCCGGCATCTACTCGGTGGCGGTTGTTCCGTATCCGACGGCGAGCATTCCCAGCAGTCCCGAGGGGTTTCGCCTGCTCAGCGCGTACATCGTTGAACCGCAGGGCAGCGGCTCTTTCACGCTCCAGTTCAGCGGCCTGCCGAATGCCGCCGCGGTTGCCATCTTCAAGGTGCAGGACGGGGCCTGGGTCCAGTTGCCCCGGTCCGTGGTGAACGATACCGCGATAGAGGTGACGATGGGGGCGGAGGACCCGGTCATCGCACTCGTGACTCCCGGGTCGAGTGGTGGGGGAATCGTGAGCAGTGTGCAGGGCCTTTTCTCGGGAGCCGACAGCACAACGCTTCTTGTGGTAGGCATCGCGGTCCTGCTGGCGGTGATCGTGATTGTCGTGCTCGTCCTCTACGTCCGGCGGGAGTCATACTGACGCTGCGTACTGCACTGCTGTGCCAACGAGTGTGACTCCGCATGATGGGGTTTTGGCAACATGGGGAGTGGAAGCATGGCGCTGAGGAAATGGCCGTCCGTTGCGGTTATTGTGCTGGCTGCAATCATCAGCGCGTCCGTGACGGCGTGTTTGCCCTGGAGCGCAACTGACGCGCCCCCGGGAAGCAACACAGACGCCGCCGACGGTCTTTCGATTGACCGGAACGTCAGGGTTCTGGCGACCACTGATTTCGGCGCGGAGATGCTGCTGGATGAGACGCTCCCGCTGGAGCCGGGGATGACCGCGCTGGATGCCCTGCAGCGTGTAGCCGATGTCGGGACTCTGTACGGCGGAGGGTTTGTGGATTCCATCAACGGCGTTGGTCCTGACCGGATTGCCGGGCAGTCGGCGAAGGCCGGCTGGTTCTATTTTGTGAACGGCGTCATGGCAAACGGCGCCGCCGGCAGCTATGTCCTGCGGCCCGGCGACGTCGAGCACTGGGACCATCATGATTGGACCTTCCGGCAGTTCGTCTCCGCCGGCATCGGGTGTTTTCCGACGGCCTTCGTACACGGGTACGGAGGAACCATCTATCCGACTGTTGTCGCGTACGATGATTCCTTCGCGGCTGAGGCAGATGACCTGGCTGCGGTTCTCGAGGCAGCGGGTGCACTGGGTGTGCGACGACTCCCTGTCTCGCAGCTTCTCCCCGAGCACAAAGAATCGAGCAATCTTGTGCTGGTCGCCCGGTCGACCGCCGGTCCTGTCGTGGAGCTGAACGGGCACTGGGACCGGCTCGGGCTGTTCGCACAGTTCGTTGATTCGGGGCTGGAAACGTATACAGGGTCCGGTGCGGAGGCGGGAATGTATTCTGACGGGGTCGGATTGCTGCAGGCGATGCAGAGTCCCTGGAACCCCTCCGGCGTCGGGGTGTGTGAGAACGTGGTGCTGCTTGTGTCGGGCAACGACACGGACGGCGTGAGGGCTGCTGCGGGTGCTCTTGCGGAGGGACACGAAGCTATGACGCACTGGTGCGCTGCCGTCGTGCTCGGCGGTGAAGCGCAGCGGATTCCGTTCGCTGGAGATTGAATGTCGCCGGGCTGCGGCTGCGGCGTCGAGCGACGTGTGTAGATGTCATTGACCCGCGCGACGGGCCGGGAGCGACTATGCAGGCAACACTGGCGTACAGGGATACCGGAAGCGCTTTGCAGAGGCTGAGCCCTTTCGTGATGCTCGCATGGACTGCGGCCATGGTCGTCGCGTCTCTCCTGTTGCAACACCCGTTGTTCCTCGCGGCGCTCGCGGTGTCAACCGTGCCCGTTGTCATGGCGGCAAGGCTATGGCGTGACTGGCTGGCGCTCATGAAGCTTGCCGCCTGGATGTGTCTGGCGATTGTGCTGGTGAACGTCATTGTGAGCAACGAGGGTGCTCACGTGCTCGCGGAGGCCGGCTTTCGCCTGCCAATCATCGGGACTCCCCGGATTACCCTCGAGGCCATTGCATTCGGCGGCGCGATGTCCATTAGGCTTCTTGTGATAGTCGCAGCGTTCGCGCTACTGAATCTGTCGGTCCATCCGGATGACCTCATGCGCGCAGTCATGAAGCTGCACCTTCCGTACAAGTCGGTACTTGTAACCTCGCTTTCGACCCGATTTGTCCCTGTGCTGCTCGCAGATGCCCGGACGATTGCCGATGTGCAGCGCTCCCGTGGACTGGAGTTCGATAGTGGTGGCGCGCTTGAGAGGATTCGCAGCCGTGCCGCCCTCATTCTGCCGTTGCTTTCAAACTCGCTCGACCGTGCCGTGCAGCTTGCCGAGGCCATGGAATCGAGGGCTTATGGCGCAAGCCCTCGCAGGACTTTCTACCGCGACGTGCCGATGACGCCCGACGATGTCGCTGCAATTGCACTGGTCGCGGGCGCGGTCGCCCTTGTCATTGCAGTCCGTACTGCCGGACTCGCGAGCTATCTGTACTACCCATCGCTCGACAGCGTCGCCATGACGTCGCAGCAGTGGGGGGCGCTTGCTCTGCTGTGCGCCCTGCTCCTCTCGGTCATCGCACTGGCGGGCCTCAGACGGAGGCATATGGGTGATTGAGTTCAGGGGATTCTCGTTCGCGTACTGGGGGCATGACCAGCCTGCGC